>JADKJG010000010.1 GCA_016722375.1 Bacteroidota bacterium
AAATAAATTCATGAATGGATTCTTTGGTGATATGGTTCGTGCCTCTGGTCAGTTCTTTCAACTTTTCATACGGCTTCGGATAACCTTCCCGTCGAAGAATGGTTTGAATGGCTTCTGCCACTACGGCCCAATTATGTTCGAGGTCATTTTGTATAGCAGTTTCGTTGAGCAAAAGTCTGGATAAGCCTTTTTCGATGGAAGCAATGCTTATCATGGTATGAGCAACCGGTACTCCGATATTTCTCAGCACCGTTGAATCTGTCAGGTCGCGCTGCAAACGGGAGATGGGAAGTTTGGCAGAAAGATGTTCAAACAAAGCATTCGCAATTCCCAGATTTCCTTCAGCGTTTTCAAAATCAATCGGGTTCACCTTGTGGGGCATGGCGGACGAGCCTACTTCGTTCTTATTTACTTTCTGTTTGAAATACTCCATAGAGATATAAGTCCACAAGTCGCGGCAGAAATCAATCAGAATGGTATTGATGCGCTTCATCGCATCGAAGTGTGCAGCCAGATGGTCGTAGTGTTCAATCTGTGTGGTGTAGTGGCTGCGGCGCAGATGCAGAATGCGCACCACAAAATCATTGGCAAACTGCACCCATGCAATCTGTGGATATGCCACATGATGTGCATTCAGATTACCGGTAGCCCCACCAAACTTAGCGCTATATGGTATTTGTTCAAACAGGTGTATTTGATTCTGCAAACGTTCAACAAAAACCATCATCTCTTTTCCCAAACGGGTGGGAGATGCCGGTTGCCCGTGCGTATGAGCCAGCATAGGGATAGATTTCCAGTCTTCCGACAGTTGCTCGATTTGTTCAATCAATTTCTTGATAGCGGGTAAATAGACTTTCTCATTCGCCTCCATAAAGGAAAGCGGGATAGCGGTGTTATTAATATCCTGCGAGGTGAGTCCGAAATGGATAAACTCTTTCCATTTCCCTAATCCAAGCTCATCAAATTTTTCTTTCAGAAAATATTCCACCGCCTTCACGTCGTGGTTGGTTACCTTTTCGGTGTCTTTTATTTTTTGTGCATCCGCCTCCGAGAAATTCTTGCTGATATTCTTCAGAGCAGAAAAACTCTTGACCGGAAAATCAGCAAGCTGTGGCAAAGGGATTTCGCAGAGGGCGATGAAATATTCAACCTCTACATATACCCGATAATAAATCAATCCATATTCGGAATAATAGCGGGCAAGAGATTCGGTTTTGCTTCTGTATCTGCCATCAACGGGTGAGATGGCATGGAGCGGATTTAATGGTGTCATAGCTTTAGCAAAGATATAAATTTAAAGCCCGCAGGTCTTTGATTTCCAACTCATCGAATCTTCATACTGCTCTGTGAAACTCTGTGTAGTATTCAAGAATTCTGACTACGCGGAGTTGCTCA
This sequence comes from Bacteroidota bacterium, assembly GCA_016722375.1. Taxonomy (NCBI): domain Bacteria; kingdom Pseudomonadati; phylum Bacteroidota; species Bacteroidota bacterium. Next base: position 1,396 of record JADKJG010000010.1, read on the forward strand.
GAGAAGGCACAGAGAGGCGCAGAGGAAAATATACAGAACTCGGTTTGATAATTCTTAAAACCTGATTTTATAGGAAGGAAACGGCATCTTGAACGGATTAGATGCTTTGAACAAAACCTTGCCGGTCGGGTCTTTCTTGCGCATTCGGGGCAGGTCGGCATCCAGCGAAAATTTCAACAAACGATAGCGGGTCAAATCATTGCGGTTATGTTCTTTTCCTTCTTTGTCCAACCATTTGTTTTCAAATCCTCCATAAACATTTTCAGTACCATAACCAACGGAATAGCAAAGCCAGTCCGGTTTAATACGCGGGATAAATTTGGAAGGATTGACAGAAAGCCAAAAGGTCATGCCGTTGTAGTCTTTTATGGCACGCTCCATCATCGTCTTTCCGAAAAGATTATCGGCCCGTTCTGCCAATTCGCCCTCTTTATGTTTGTATGGAGCAAAAGAATATTTGCAAAGAATTCGTTGCTCTTCCCAAAGAAGAAATTGAGTCATGGCAAAAGAAGCGCCTATAAAATTTGCCAGCAGGTCGCTCCACGAAGCGCCCCATTTTTGTGTAAAGCCATCCCAAACTTCGTTGATGCTTTGAAAACCCATGCCAAGAAAGGCAGCCGTAACAGCCGAGCGCTTATTATCCATGCCTCCCCATCGCAATAGTTCATAAGCCCAAACCGTTTCAAAATAGGCTCCGAAGATATGACCTGCCTTATCCATCTGGTTCCATTCCCTCCGGTCGTCGAACCAATGGAACTTGGTCTGTTTGTATAAACGATACCAACCATAATACAACCAAACAAATGAAATCAAATACAAACCAGCAACCGTAGCACCAATGATGGATAGCCTGTGTTAGTCGGGATGTTCTGCATTTTTTACCAGCGTATCAATCTTGGTTGCTAATGCTCCTTTTTGCTTTTTCCGAATATAGTCGGCATAAACAACGTAAAGAATCAGGAGGAGTAGTATGAGCATAGCCGCTCATCAAAGAGAATAAAAAGAATTAAATATTGGATGCCATCACCCAAAATGATGGCATCCAATATTAACTATGGCTTCAAAGCCTCGGTCAGGGCTTTGGATTCCCAATCTTTCCAGGTACCCATTTCAAAAATACCTTTGGCGAGTTTGAGGTTTTCAGGCTTTGCTATTAAAACTTTAAGTGTTCTAATAGCCGGGCCACCCAATCGGGTATTGCTGCTCAATGCGGCGTTAAATAAATTGCGAACGAGTGCGTCGTTGCAAAAAACCAGTCGCTCTGCGGCCCCCATAGCTTTTACTCGAGTGAGAAATTCGTAGCGATTAGAAGTATATTCTACCAACTGATCTTGTTCGGTCGTTCCGGCTTTGGCTTCTTTAGCTGCGATTTCCAACCAAGTAATTCTCACGTTGTTATTATGCCCCATTACTCCTTTCGTTTTATCAAGATATACCTTGGCTTTTTCTGGGTAAAGTTTGTAAAGTTTGCGCAGGGTATTTTCAATAGTTACATAAGAAGAATCTGTCAGTAAATTTTCCACATCGGCCACAATCGCATTAGGGAAGGTTTCCAGATTATCTACCACAGCTCTTCTCACAGTGAGGTCTTTATCGTGTAAAGCTCTGTTGAAAAGGCTGATGGATGCAGCGTTATCATCTTTTGCAAGCTGCGAAATGACCTCGTTTTTGATCACGTTGAAAGTTTCCTTATTGAATAGCCGGATTAACAAATCTCTCTTTTGATCAAGGCCTGTCTCCTTCAATGCGGCAAGAGCATCATAGCGGTCAATCATGTTTTTGGCATTCAAAGCCTGAGCAGAAAGTTCTTCAAAGTTTCTCTGGAATTCCAAGGTTTTTAAAACATTTGACTCCGGGTCGAAGAGCGTATATTCCACCGGGCTATCATTGGGCGCGCTGACATAAACCGTGTCAGACGCATGGCTTAACCAAGCTTTCTTTGTGGAGGAAGATCCATCTTTGAAAAAGACTTGAAAAAATATCGGCATTTTGAAGTAGCCAGTCAACTCATCGGTCTTGTGAGTTTGGTTCACATAGAAAGCTACTCTATCTTTTGGCGTTCATAACTCACTGAATAATTTGGAACTCCGGCACGATATACCCACTGATCGAAAAACCAATCGAGGTTGATTCCGGCGGTTCTCAAAAATGTCATCATGAAATCATGATTGCTCACGTTATCATAAGCATGTTCTTTAAGATAATTAGCGATGCTGCGTCTAAATACCGAATCGCCCACTACATATCGAATCATATCAATCACCGAACTTCCCTTGGGATAATGACGCGCCGAGCCACCCTGACTATGTGCCACCGGGAAACGATCCTTTTTATCTGCAGCGATGGAAGCATTTGCTTCGCCGCGCTTTCCCCACTGATAAGAATCTTCCCCGTTTACTGTTCTTGTAAACTGTTTGGCATAATAGGTCGCAAAACTTTCGTGCAGCCAGTGGTCGGTAGAGCCGTACTCGGTAACATAATCACCAAACCATTGGTGCGTTAATTCATGTGCGTTCGTGCCGAGGTATTGACGGTCCATCTCCATCCGTGCATCGTTCAAAGAAAAATCACCATAGACGGTAGCGGTGGTATTCTCCATCGCACCATACATAAAGTCCTGCACCGGTATGTTGGCATAGGTCAGCCAGGGGTATTTGGTTTCCAATTCAGTAGAAAGCCAGTCCATCATCTCGGCACTGTATTTGTAGGTAGGCGCAACCGTTTGCGGAAGGTTGTCATAATAATATTGACGAGACACCATGCCGTTCTTGCTCTTGTAGTCTTTGTATTTATACTTGTCAATGGCCAGCATAATCAGGTAAGGAACCATCGGCTTGTTCATGGCATAATGCCAAGTGGCTGTTCCATCGGCATTATATTTCTTGCTTTTCAGGCTGCCATTTGATACAACGGTATAGCTTGAATCGAAGGTGATTACTGTTTCGGTTATCATTTTATCGTTCACGAAATCATAGCAAGGAATCCAATAGCGGTTGTCGGTCAGTTGTCCTTGTGTCCATATTTGTTTGCGCGTGAAGTAGCGATCGCCATCGGGGTTCTTGGCGTTTACATTCCAACCTATGAAATATAAACCCCGGCGAGGAGTGGCTTCATAAGTAATGTCCAGTTTATAGCTTTTGTTCCAGTTCATAGCCTGAAGGAAACGGATGGTAACCCCTTCGCTGTCCATAGCAAAGGGAGTTTCTTTTCCATCAAGCAATACTTTTTTTATCGCAATATCCGGTGCATTCAGGAACAGTGTGTCCACGACGTACTGAATAGGCCGGAAGTCGTATTTCACATTGCCAAAGACAATACCTTCTTTGGTATTGAATTTCACGCTCAAGGCCATTTTGGTGAAGTCAACGTTATGGTCGTGTGGTTTGCCGCCTTCATCGCGCAGGTAGCAGATGGAGGTGTCTTGGGCAGAAGTCGCAAGAGACGAGACGCAAGACATTAGACACAAGACAAGGGACAGGAGATAAATGGAAAGACGTTTCATGTTTATGATGTTTTATTGAGGCGTAAAGAAATTGTAATTAACGAATAATGAAAAGGGTATGAGGTTAAAATTCATTTTGGCCTTTCTCAGGGGACTTATAAGCTCGTTTACAGCAAAAATCTTCACTTATAGTGAAAATTTTTGCGTTTTTGGTAGGGCATGAACCCGTACAATTTCCTGTTTTAGGACTCTGATTTTCAATTTTAACGCGTTCATTTTTGATTGCTATACGCTTCTTTCAAATATCAATGCGTTTGGCTCCGGCATAAGTGCGTTTATTTCCCGTCATCATAGCTCTAATTTCCTCTTTTAGTGCATTGCAACCGGCCAGAAGCGCGTTGCGCTGAGCCGTAAGCGCGTTGTTCACCACGCATAAGCGCGCTTATCTTTGCCATAAGAGCAATAATTTTCGCCAGTAACGCATTGCACTCAGTCATCAACGCGTTTAGCACTGGTGTAAACGCGTTTATTTTTGGGGGAAATGGGTAGTATGGCCTATATTCTGGGGAGAATGCAAGTCGGAGAATGCTTTATTAATATTTTCAAGTGCGCAGAGCTAACAATGGGAGAACTGGTCTACACTAAATCGACACTCCTTAATTTTTTAACTTTGCAACTTAAAAATGACCATGAAAAAATTTGCAAATTTTATTGTTCTTCTAATCGTGACAGTTGCAACAAGAGGACAACAATCATATCCCATCACCTTCAATCATGACGGTCTAACTGTTAATGGAACATTCACAATTCCAAATGGGACAGGACAATTTCCAACTGTAATTATTAATGCGGGAAGTGGCGCAAGTGACAGAGATGGAACGATTCCAATGTTAGGTGCTAATGTTGCTTGTCTTTATCCTGACTTGCTCAACGACACGCTTCGACCTTATAAAGAGCTATCTGATGCCTTGGTTGATTCTGGCTATGCGGTTTTGCGATATGATAAATTAGAATATACCTATCCAACAACTCTTGGAACCATTACATTTCATAAGCTTTGGTTGCCGGTTGAAAGTGCTATCAATTATGTTAAGACACGCGATGATGTAGATACAAGCAATATCATTCTTATCGGACATAGTGAAGGTTCTAGCCTTATTCCTTTCATAGCCAAAGGAAGAACCGATGTGAAGGCGTTAATATCCATTGCAGGAGCAAGGACACCTTTTGATTCCATATTGGCTTATCAACTTGTAAATATTGCTCAAACTTGTGGAGGAAATGTTTCACAAGCGCAATCGCAGGCAAATCAGATTTTAAGCTACTTCAATATCATTAGAACTAATACGTGGAATGGAAGCACATCACCTTTATTTGGAGTTCCTGCAAGTGTTTGGTATGACTATTTCCTTGCGACAGATTCCGTTGCTATTAATTATAATCTGGACAACCTTCCAACTCTTTTTACAGGAATGGGACTGGATATAAATGTTCCTCCAGCAGAGTTAATACGCTTTCAAAACGAAGTCACCATCACAAACGATTTTTGGAGTATTCCCGGACTTGTTCACTATATGACCCCTAACAATGATCCTCATGTTTCACCCGTTCTAACAGACACGATAATTTACTGGCTTCGTCAGCATGTTCTAACGACCGGTATCACCCCTATTAACTCACCAGACCGTTATTTCCATATCACACCAAACCCGTTCAATACAGACTTTTCTATTTCCATCGAGAAAGAGAATGTGACTAATTTGAGCGTTTCACTTATCAATATTTTTGGGCAAATAATGTTTAGTGAAACCGATGAAAATATGCAAGGCAAATTTACTTCTACGTATTTAACGGGGGCACTTCCATCAGGTATATATTTTCTAAACATTTCTGCTGACGGACATTCTATGACAAGGAGAATTGTCAAACAATGATATGCGCGACCATCTAGCGCGAGCATCCGCCCGTGCCAAGTTCAGAGGTTCGAGCGGATGTTTTGTATCGGTCGTTCCTAAGGAACTTAAATTAGATGCTGTTTATTGACTACCAAACGCATAGCTCCTACGGAGCTAAATAAATCTACAGCAAAGTTTTGCGAGAATTTTCTGAGGCAATCTTTCGCTGCCAAAGGCATGGATTCCCATTTGTATTTCTGGTTTTATAAATACACAAAGGAAGATTGCCACGGCTTTTGCTCTGTTTATTATTTGGGAAAAAGCCTCGCAAGGACAATCTATTTGATTACCTCTCGAGGTAAGGCTGGACAATTTTCTCCGCCGGAGGGTACCAAAATTTTATTGGGCAGAAATGATTTTACCTGTCTTTATTAATTGGTCATCTTTTTGAAGTTGCCAGAAATAAAGGCCGGATGATGGCAGGTGGCAGATTGTTTCTTGCGCTGTCAGGTAAATTGACTGAATTTCTTTTCCAACGCAATCATAGAGGGTGAATGTGGAACCTTGTAAGGATTCATTCACCTTTAAAGAAAACAGGTCGGATGCAGGATTTGGAAAGAGGGTTACTTCCAAATTGTCGTCCAAGTGTGTAGCTTCAGTAATGAAAGGATAGGTAACCGTAGCCGAATCGGTAATTCCTTCGCTCAGATTTATATACATGCCCGATGGCGAGGATTGAAGTTTAGCCGCGCGAACCATGTAGTAATAGAGTCCATCGGTTCCCACAGAATCATAGAATGTATTGGAGGTGAGCAGCCCGCTAATCTGTTCGTAGCGGCTAAAGGCAGTGGTGCTTTTATAAACATAATAGCCCAGCACGGTATCAACAGAAGCCGTCCAGTTGAGGCTTGCTCCTAGCGGAGCGGAGGCGTGGGGAGTAGCAGTGAGCTGGGTAACGGGAGCCACCACATCTTGTTTTAAGGTGAGGTCGCCCATCAGCGCCACGTGAACGGAACGGACGCCAAAGTTTCCGCTATAGAGGTAGGGATTGTTTTGTGAAAGCCGGGCAGAGAAACCGATATGTTCGCCCATAGCCATGTGATGAAAGAACCAATATGGCCGACCGGCCCAGCAACAAGTCAGCGCCGGTTCATCGGCACAAAGCGGAGCGCGGAGGAAATTGTTCTGCGAATTCCAATCGCCGAAGTAGCTGCCAAAAAGCATGGTGAAAACAGCGTTGACAGATTTGGTGGCAAAATTAGTTGTACTTCCTATGCCACCGGCGCTGTTAAAAGAGCCTCCTCCGCAACCATAAGCCCATTGATAGGAAGCCGTATCGAGCGTAGAAATAAAATCGCGATTGAAAATATTCTCGCGACCCAGAAGCGGAGCAAAATTTCGATAGCCGCAACTGGCAAAGGCTTCGCCACTGAATACTCCAAAATTATCATCTACCAGCCCACGATGTACCGGCTCAAATAATTTGTGACGATAAGCGTGGTCTTTATCCAGATAATTCTTCATCAACTGTACTTCACTTCTCGGAATGGAGGGCATGTTATAGAAATCCACGCGGCTGATTTCAAGTTCCAGATTGGAAGGAAGGTTGCTTTGGTCAAACTTTCCGTCGCCCGGAATATTTTTATTCAGTGCATAGGATGAGGTAGTGTCATTTACAGAAATATCTGTCCAAGAGGAGTTAATGTCTCCATAATACGCATCGGCGGGCCAGGCACCGCGGTGGTTAGAGTGGCCATCAGGATTTATGTCGCCGCTATAAGGCACCGGTATATGTCCCAGTAGTAACACCGCCTTTGTACGTGCAGAATCTTCTGCCACCACATTCAATATTTTCGCTTTGACCGAAGGTACAAGTTCGTTTCTTCCCATCACCATTTGCTTCACCTGCCAACCATCGCCACTGATGTCTTTCATCAGACGTTCTATCTGCACCGGAAGGGAATCTGCAAAGAGTGAATCAACCAGCAACAGAAGTATCCCTTTGTCATGCACGGCAGGCAGACGCACCGCTGAATAGATATAACCCGCCAAAACTCTGTTGTAGGCAGCTTTTTCCACTTTATATTCATAAGCAGAATCCACAGAAACATTGTTGTCAACGTAAAAGGTATCTGAAGGCGTGAGCGTCGCGAGAATGATTCCCCAACTGGTTGCTTCTTTGGTTTTTCGATACACTTTATAGGAAGTAGCGCTATCCGAATAAGGCCATTGAACAGTTACCTGGGGTGGAACTAGGCTCGTCGTGGCGGTCAGCGGAACCAGATAGTCTGCCGTGGTTTGGGAAAAAACAAGTAATACATTGACAAACAGAAACAGGGTCAGTAGAATATGTTTCATCTAATGGAAATTTGTTTTCAGAATAGTACTTTGATGCTAAAAATAAATAAAAATAGGTACCTCAATTTTTAAAACCAAAACAAGAATACGTTTTATTGAGTCTATTTGAAAGATAAGGCGAAGAAGCCAGAAGTTGCTAGTTTGATCTGCTACTCATCCACCTCGTTTTATCTAATCCAGAAAAAATATCTTCGCAACCGTGAAAATCACCGAATCGCCATCTCTCTATCGTCATCTTGAAAAGATGACCACGAACGAATTGTTGGCTAATATCAATATCGAAGATCAAAAAGTAGCTGAGGCAGTAAAAAAGGTGATTCCCCAAATCGAAAAATTGGTAGTTGCCGTAACTGATAAAATGTTGAGTGGAGGAAGACTCTTTTATATCGGCGCTGGTACCAGTGGGCGCTTGGGCATTGTAGATGCTAGCGAATGTCCGCCTACTTTCGGAGTTCCACATGGTTTGGTCATCGGTCTAATGGCGGGAGGCGACAGTGCCATCCGCAAAGCGGTGGAGTTTGCAGAAGATAGTAGAGAACAAGGTTGGAAAGATTTACAGGAATATAGCGTGAATCAACGCGATGTGGTGGTCGGAATTGCTGCATCAGGTCGAACACCTTATGTAGTAGGCGCGCTAGATCTTTGTAGAAAGAACAACATCCTGACCGGTTGCATTTCCTGCAATCCCGATTCACAGGTAACGCAACATGCCGACTTTCCTATAGAGGTGATTACTGGTCCCGAGTTTGTGACCGGCAGTACCCGAATGAAAGCCGGAACAGCACAGAAACTAGTACTAAATATGCTGAGTACGGCTGTAATGATAAAGTTAGGAAGAGTTGAGGACAACCGGATGGTGCACATGCAACTGAGCAATGAAAAGCTAATTGAACGAGGAACTAAAATGGTGATGGAATCAAGTGGATTAGATGAAACAAAAAGCCGCGAACTGTTACTGAAATACGGAAGCGTAAAACAGGCGCTAGAAATCTATCTGAAGAAAAAATGATGATGAAAAAGAAAGCACGGGGAAAAGACTATCCTAGTTTCGGACACAAGTATATCCCTGACTTCTGTAAGCCTCAATTGTGAGATTCAGCCCTTGGTTTTTGTCCGGAAAGTCTTTCGTACATAATTCGCGAACGTCACCGTTAAAATTACAGGTGTAGCACTTAGAACAAGAAGAAAAAGAAAAAGATAGTAGAGATAGAATGGCAAAGCAAGCAAGAAAATATTTCATTTACACGAATTTATCTGCCGACAAATTTGACAGAAAGAATGGTATTTCCAAAATTTGCCTCATGACGTATAGATTATTTAAAAGCCTTTTCTATAGATCGGTTGGAATGATTGTGGTTCTTTTGCTGTTTTCATCTCAGGCTCAGACTCAGGAAATATCTTCCACCGACAGCTTTGTATACTTCTCCCAACTTCCTAATGGAATCAACTTTCTGTTAGCTCCCCGCGAAAAGGATAATAAAGTTGAAATCAGCTATTACATAAAGGTGGGAACAGTTTATGAAAACGATACTATCAGCGGCATATCTCATATTCTTCAAAGCATTCTGGCAGATAAAATTGCCTCTTATCTTCGCAATGACCAAAACCCAGTTTCGTTTAATAATACAGCGCTTAAAACCTTTGTAACACCCGAGCTCTCGGTTTTTCAGCTTTCTACTCCGCCCTCTAAATTCTCTGATTGCCTTCGATTATTGCGCGATTCCCTAAACTATGCTACGGTTTCAGATAAGGAGATAACCAATAAAGCAGAACAGGTAAAAAAGGAGTATGCTGAAATCGGCAGAAGTTTTCGCGATGAATATATGCTGAAATTGAAACAGCATATCTACCGATATGAAGCCGATCGTCAAATCCAGACTGGTGATACATCTGACTATGTAAACATCAATGAAAAGAATATGGGGAGTTTTTACCATAAATATTATGGTCCTAATAATTCCATAGTCAACGTCATCGGCAAATTCAACCTCTACGCCCTTCAAGATACCTTAACAAAGGTTTTTAACCGCGTTCCCAGACTAGAGTTTGATCCTGAATCCATCACTAAGATTTTTGATTTTAAAACGATGGTGTACACCTCACGCTTTTCAATAACCGCTCCGGAAGGAGTGGAACCGGAGATAAAAATATCTTGGATGTTTCCGGGAGCTCGAACAAACGCTGCTTCCAGTCATTGCGGATACCTGCTCACCACTCTGTTGAACGATGAAAACAATTATATTCAGGTGAAGGCACGCAAGATGGGTTGCAAAATGATGCGAGCAGAGTACGATGGCTATAATTTCAGTGGCATCTTTACGGTTACACTTAAACCAGGTAAAGAAAATTTCCTACAGGTTTATGAATTTGTTAGGGGGGAGTTGTTTAAGATGGATAAGATGCTGATAAACGAAAGTATGATGGCTGCGGCGAAGGTTAATTTTAAAAATTGGTTTGAAAAATTCCATCTCACGAGCGCATATCCTTCACAGATCACCCGTTTCTGGGTTTATAACTATGAGAAATACCTGCCAACTTTGTCGGACAGTGTGATGAATATATCCGAGAAGAGAATGCACAAATTCATCAATGAATACATTAATGAAAGTGCACGTACTACTGCCGTCATTGCGAGCGAATCTGACTATGTCGCTATGAAGCTCGACTCCGCCATGGTAGCATTCAACGATTCTATTCTAAATTTATCATTTACCTATCCTCAAAATGTTACCGATCTAGAGGGAGAGGAAAACTTGAATAAACTAAACATTCTGGTGCAGTGGCTTCGTGAAAATCCGGATATCAATGTACAAGTAAATGGAATGGCTGACACCAAAGAAATAAACATGATGAAGGATCGAAGCGTATTAGCTTTTATTGATACAATTCCTACTTTCGAGCGAGTAAAAGGTGATTTTTTAATTAGATCCATGATGCGTACAGAAATGCTACGTGCTTTAAAAGTTGTCCGGCAACTATATCTACATGGGATTGAATTGAACAGATTGAAAGGTACTAGCATGGCCTTTCGATCCAAAACAAAAGAGGAGGAAGATGAAAACAGAAGATGTACGCTTTCATTTGAAAAACAGAAAGTCAATTATACCTTGCGTGAACAATTCTATGAATCCGCAAAATAAAAAACGGAAGATCTAAAGACTGAAAATTATTTATGCAAAGAAAAACATGTAAAGAGTCGGTCGTTGTAATGACTGAAATAGTATTGCCAAATGACACCAACGTACTGGGCAATCTGCGGGGAGGGAAAATTCTCCATTGGATGGATATTGCCTCAGCTATTGCTGGTGGGAAACATTCCAACGCTGTGGTGGTGACCGCATCGGTAGATAATGTGTCTTTTGAAAATCCGATAAAATTGGGTGATGTAGTGACTATTACAGCTCGTGTTACTCGTACGTTCAATACCTCAATGGAAATACACCTAGAGGTTTGGGCTGAAAATCTCCCCTCCCAAAACCGTTATAAATGTAACGAGGCATATTACACCTTCGTGGCATTGGATAGCAACGGAAGACCCAAAAAAGCAACTCCCTTAATTCCCGAAACGGAAGATGAAAAGAAGATGTACGACTCTGCTTTAGCCCGAAGAGAACTAAGACTTGTGTTGGCCGGAAGGCTTAAGATGGACGCAACAAAAGAATTGAAAAAAATGTTCGAGGTTCCTATTAGTTAGATTTAGTGACCGCTTTATGTGCTTTCCTCTTTCGTATAGTGCGATGTGCATACTCTTTTGACATCACACTGATGCTGCCATCCACTTCAAGAACTGCTAGATCTACTTCTTCTATTTTCTCCACTCCGTGTTCCCGTACTACCGCATGCAGTTCATCATTAGTCAACATGGATTTGTTTAAATTCTCTTCGAGAACATTTCCTCTATAAATCAGCATCATAGCTCTTCCCTGAATAGCGTGGCCTACAGAGGGGAATGATTGCAATACCCACTTGAATAAATAATTAATAAGGAATAATCCAGTTGCGGCAGCCAGTCCGCCTATTAACGAGTTGTCCGCACCGACCATAGCGTTTTGAACTGAATTGCTAATGAGCAAAATAAATACTAAGTCCATAACCGAAAGTTGGGCAAGTTCTTTTTTCCCAAATAGGCGAATAGCAAGCACGATAAAAACATAAACCGCAATGGATTTACCTATAACGATGAAAATAGATAGTGCGTCGAAGTCCATAGGTTCAATTGAAGTTTTTAAGCCAATAACTGAAACACCCCAACCTCCATGCGATGATGGCAAAAGCATTATTTCCATTTTTATACTCTTCCACTGCGTGTTTTGCTTCAGAAACATTCAGCCAATCCATGGCGCTATAATCTATATCCATCAAGAACCGCAGCGGTCCACTTAGCCATTGTTTTTCTCCCGGTGTAACAAATCCCTTTTTATCCTTTCGAGAATAAACAACTTCGGGCAGAATCTTCTTCATGGATTCACGCAGAATATATTTCGTTTCCGCTTGCTCATTAATTCGGTCTTCACGCGATAAAGTGAAAGCAAATTCCACTAAACGATGATCTAGAAAGGGAACTCTCGACTCCAAAGAAAAAGCCATCGAGTTCCGGTCTTCAAAATGAAGAAGGGTTGGCAATGTAGTGCTCATCAAAGTGTGGTAGAGAAAATTATTGAAGCGGTCGCTGGTCTTATCTTCAAAATTTAGATCCTTTTTCTTCTCCTTTAAAAATCTATTGACACGTGAATATTCTAAAGAATACATCCTGTTTTCGTTGCTAAAGGCTCCCGCAATACTTCGCATTAAAAAATCTCTCCGTTTTGAAACAGCAAACTGCTCCCGTTGGCTCAAATTGTTCAAAAGGCTCAATCCTTCTACAACTTTGAAAGACGAGAACAACTGTCCAATAACGCGATAAAACGAATGAAGATATCCACCCAGATATTCATCAGCCCCTTGTCCATCGAGCAGCACAGTAACTCCCTCATTTTTGGCTAACTGCATCAGAAAATACTGTGAAATAAAGGATGAGCCAGTCAAAGGAACGTCCGCATGATAAGCCGCTCGGTGAAAGCAATCAGCAATCTGCGTTTCGTTTGGTGAAAAATAATGTGGCTCTATGTTCGGATACTTTTTCACTACCTCACGTACAAAGGGTCTTTCATCCACATCGTTTTCATAATAAATAGAAAACGACTTCATCTTTGCCTCAGGAAATAAAGTAGAATACATCGAGGAAATTGTCGAAGAATCTAATCCACCGCTCAAACAGGTTCCGCTTTTTACATCACTCCGAGAGTGCATCATCACTGACTCACGGAATAACAAATAGAACTTCTCCTTTTTATCTTCCCATGAAAGATTTGAAGTTTTTTGGCTGAAATCTATATCCCAATATCTTGAAACTGTAAGTATCCCTCCCTGCCACACTATGTTATGTGCTGGCAAAAGGGACCACATATTCTTATAAAAAGTCTCTTCCTTATAAACTACTGATGAAAACTGAAGCGCCCGCTTAAACTGTTCCAAGTTTAATGTGCGATCAAAATTCGGGATCTCCTTCAGTGCCTTATATTCTGAAGCAAAATAAAAACTCGCGCCTCGCTCCACATAATAAAAGGGCTTGATGCCAAATCGGTCGCGCGAACAAAAAAGCTTTTGCTCCGATCCATCCCATAAGGCAAAGGCCCACATGCCCATAAACCGCTGTACGCAATCTTCCCCCCAGCATTTATAAGCCGCGCATACCACCTCGGTATCACTCTGCGTCCTGAACCGGAAGCCTTTCCCCTCCAATTCCTTCTTAATCTCTAAATAATTATAAACCTCTCCATTAAAAATAAGCACCACACCCTCATACTCAAAAGGCTGATTCGCTTCATCGGAAAGGTCAATAATCTTCAGGCGGTTATGCCCCAGCGTAACGCCCCCTTCACTCCATACATTCGAAGCCTCGGGCCCCCGATGCACAATCTTTTGCAGCATCCGATGTGCCGTTTCCCGGCCTGCATCCCCTGTCAGCGAACTGTCAATAAAACCTGCGATACCACACATGGACGGCGAAAATAGGCAAATTGGAACTGGTTAAATCACAAACAACCATGTATCCAACAATAATTCTTTACCATAACGAAATTTCCGGTGAAGACTATTTTTAGGATAGGTTATGTATTGCCTTACAAATTTTTATACTAGAATTAATCGTATCAGCCTACATATTTAACAATAACATGTAAAGAATCTGGTTGGATTTATCCTTTACAAGCCATTCCCTCCAATAAATATTTCCTTAAAACCCAAACAGCCTCAAAGGGAGGTGGTCTATTCGTATGACAGATTGCCTAATTGAAAAAGATATATTTGCACCCGCTATGAGAAAGGTATTCTTATTACTATCAGTTTTTGCGCTCTCGGCTAGTATATTTTCATGTAGAAAAAAAGGCGAGATTCCTCCTGAAATAAAGATGGAGGCTGAGATGCTCACAGACACAACAACTATCGAGTTTGTTGATTCTGTAGATTTCTTTTTTGACACTATTACTGCGGGAGATAAAGTACAACACACTTTTCACATTAAAAATACAGGCGATAAAAACCTAATCATCGCACGCGCTTTTGGCTCCTGCGGATGTACGGTGCCGGAATATCCAAAAGACCCTGTTAAGCCTGGCGAAACTGCTGCAATTCACGTAACCTTCAATTCGGAAGGGAAGCTAAATGAACAAAAAAAGCAGGTGACCATAGTTTGTAATACCGAAAAGCGTAATGAAGTAGTTCTCCTTACGGGTTTTGTAAAAGAAAAAAATTAAGAAAATAGGAAAGATGGATCAAATAGGGTTATTGTTTTTGGGGGGGATGTTTGTGGTAATGTGGTTTTTCTTTATTCGCCCGCAGGCCAAGCAAGCAAAAATGGCTAAAGAGTTTCAAAACAATATTGAAAAAGGGGCTAAAGTAGTGACCTCTGGAGGTATTCATGGTAAGATTTTAAAAGTGGATGAGGGAACTATATTGTTGGAAATAGACAACAATGTAAAAATGCGAATTGAAAAGTCGGGTATCTCGCTTGAATTGACCAAAGCATCGTATGGCGACAGTGAAAAGAAACCCGAATCAGAAACAAAATAATCTGTTAAAAAAACCAACCAATCAACGGCACTAAGAAAATATATCTTAGTGCCGTTTCGTTTTATATAAGATGCTGAAAGTTGGAATTACAGGCGGTATAGGTAGCGGCAAAAGCACGGCCTGCAAGATTTTCATGGAATTGGGAATTCCCGTCTATAATGCTGACGAGCGCGCCAAACATTTGATGCAGCATGAACATTATCTCATTGATGAAATCAAAAGAAATTTTGGTGATGACATATACGTAGATGGGAAATTAGTACGAGAACTTCTGGCAAATAGGGTATTTAATAATGAAAAAAAGATGGCTTTGCTTAATTCCTTGGTACATCCGGCTGTTTTTCGAGACACAGAAAGATGGATAGAGGAACAAAAGAAAACTAAGTCTCCTTACGTCTTGAAAGAAGCCGCCTTATTAATTGAGTCGGGTTCATATAAGAATCTGGATAAATTAGTCGTAGTGACTGCCCCGCTTGAATTGAGAATTAAAAGAGTGGAAAAACGAGATAGTGTTACCAGGAGTCAGGTAATGAAACGAGTTCAACATCAAATGCCCGAAGAAGAAAAATTAAAACTGGCTGATTACATTATACAAAATGATAACGGTCTGGAACAATTGAAAGAGCAGGTGCTCCTAATTCATCATAAACTATTAAAAAATTAGTATGCATGAGATTGAACCATATCATTACTGGCGCGACTATTATATATCTGCGGAGGATAAGTTGTCTCCTTTTTATAATCGCAGATATAGCGAAATGGAATTTAGCAATCAGATATACAATTACTTAATCCATCCCCAATGGGATTTCTTTGGATCTTCCACACTTTATTGCAAAATTCTCTTCGCTGATTATGAACAAGGCTTTGCTGTGATAGAATTAATTGGAGAATGGAACGATGCGGTACATAATGATATTATGGAAATGAAGCGCGGACTTATTGATCCTTTGATTGAAAATGGAATCGTCCGTTTTGTCATCATTGCGGAAAATGTATTGAACTTTCACCACTCTGATGAACTATACTATGAAGAGTGGTATGATGACATCAAGGATGATGGTGGATGGGTGGTAATTTTCAACCTGCGGAAACATCTATTGGTAGAAATGCAGAAAATTCGATTACACCATTATATAAACATCAATGAAAATTACAGCGACATCTTGTGGCGGAAATTCAAACCAATGGATCTGCTCGACCTTGCAGAAAATCTTCTTTTGAAGCGCTTGATTTAAACCAGATGCTGAAGCATCTCCTGCCTTACTTTTTCTCTCAGTGCAGGTAAATCTTCAATGGTCATCCCCTTAGTTTCAATTGGTTTACTCCAATAAACCTTTACGGTTCCCGGGAATAGCTGAATCCCATTGGGATCGTTCAACTTCTTGGTGTTTGTAAGAGTTTGAACTGCAATGGGCATTTGCGCCATAATTGCCACCCGGAATGCCCCATCTTTAAATTCCTTCAACGGCTGCGTTGTCCTGTTCCTGGTGCCTTCTGGATAAATAAATATGCTCTCCCCCTTCCGAAGCGTAACTACCATGTAACGAAACGACTTTTCCCTGCTTTCTTTTTTCCCACGCTCTACTACAATAGCCAGCATCTTAGTCATATATCCAAAAAACGGGACCTTGAGTAGTTCAGATTTTGCCAAAAACTTCGCCGGCTGGGGCGTGGATGCGGCTCCAGCAATAATATCCAACTGCGCCGCATGATTGGCAACAATCACGAAAGTCTTTTTGGGATCTATGTTTTCTTTTCCGTAAACCTTAAGTCGAACACAAAACATAAAAAGCAGAAACCGTCCCAGATATCGAAAGTTAAACCAAATACATGGCATAGCCATCTCTTTACCTCCAAAAAAAAGGATCAAACTATAGATTGGAGTCAATATCATCATGGTAATCATAAACCATAATGCGCCCCACATAGCCCAGGCAAAACCGAAAGCAGATTTCAATATCTTCATCTTATTCTAATGCTCGTAAATAAAGTTGGATAGTATTTTCAAGACCGTAATACAAACAGTCACGTACTAAAGCATGTCCGATAGAAACTTCTAGGAGATTTGGTATGCCCTCTTTAAAGAAATGAAGATTATTTAGGTTCAAATCATGTCCCGCATTGATACCGATGTTTATTTCGTTGCAAAACTTTGCAGCCGCAATAAAATCTTTAATGGCTTCTTTTTTGTCTTGATGAAAGGTATGAGCATAAGGGCCTGTGTAAAATTCGATGTGATCGGCACCGGCCTTCTTGGCTTGTTCTATTAAATTATTGTCTGGGTCAATGAAAAGAGAAGTTCGAATGTTGTTCTTCTTCAACTCAGCAATAACCTCGTGCAATAGGTTTTGATGCTTCACCGTATCCCATCCGTGGTCAGAAGTTAGTTGACCAGGTTCATCCGGAACCAAAGTGCATTGGTGTGGTTTTACTTCATTCACCATTTTCAGAAAATCAGGAGAAGGATAACCTTCAATATTGAATTCTGTTTTCACAACTTTCTTCAATTCATAAACATCACTTCGACGGATATGTCTTTCATCTGGACGTGGATGAACGGTGATACCTTGTGCTCCGTAGCGTTCGCAATCCTTCGCAAACTGAACTAGGTCGGGAATATCAGAACCTCGTGCATTGCGCAATAGCGCTATTTTGTTGATGTTGACAGAGAGTCTTGTCATGCGTCAAATATCCAAAAATATTTTGCACATCGCTCCCAATAAAATAAAAAGAGCAAGCCATTTTGGACTTGCTCTTGATATTCACTATTAACAGCTAACCGTTAGCCGATCAACCAATTTTAATATCTATAAAGTTCAGGTTTGAATGGCCCAGTCTTATTTACACCAATATACGCAGCCTGCTTTTCGTTCAGTTCTTCCAGTTCCACACCAATCTTTTCTAAGTGAAGCATGGCAACCATTTCATCTAAATGCTTAGGCAATGTATAAACCTTGTTCTCATATTTTTCGTTATGCTGCCATAGTTCCAACTGAGCCAGTGTTTGGTTGGTGAATGAGTTACTCATCACAAAAGAAGGATGACCGGTAGCGCATCCCAAGTTCACTAATCTTCCTTCTGCGAGGACGATAATGTCTTTTTTATCAATCGTGTATTTATCAACCTGTGGCTTAATTTCATCCTTGGTCTTTCCATAAGTACCATTCAGCCATGCCATATCAATTTCATTATCGAAGTGGCCGATGTTACAAACCACCGCGTTATGCTTCATAGCGCGGAAATGTTTTTCCTGAATGATATCACAGTTGCCGGTAGCGGTTACGATGATGTCAGCTTCTTTGATAGCCGTATCCATCTTCTTCACTTCATAACCTTCCATCGCCGCTTGCAAAGCACAAATCGGGTCAATCTCGGTTACGATGACACGTACACCAGCATTGCTCAATGAATCTGCAGAGCCTTTTCCTACATCCCCAAATCCTGCAACCACAGCTACTTTGCCAGCCATCATCAAATCAGTAGCGCGGCGGATTGCATCTACCAATGATTCGCGACAACCGTATTTGTTATCAAACTTTGACTTAGTTACTGAATCGTTAATGTTTATCGCTGGAAGTACCAATGTTCCGTTCTTCTCTCTTTCATACAAACGATGAACGCCTGTAGTCGTTTCTTCAGAAATGCCCTTGATACCCTTAACTAATTCGGGGAATCTGTCGAACACCATGTTCGTCAAATCGCCACCATCGTCCAGAATCATATTCAGAGCCTTGCCACCTTCAAAAGCAAAAAGCGTTTGCTCTATGCACCAGTCGAATTCCTTTTCATTCATCCCTTTCCAGGCATAAACCGGAATACCCGCTGCCGCAATAGCTGCTGCTGCATGGTCTTGTGTAGAGAATATGTTGCAAGAACTCCAAGTCACATCGGCACCCAGTTCTTTCAGGGTTTCGATCAAAACCGCCGTCTGAATCGTCATGTGCAAACAGCCAGCAATGCGCGCTCCTTTCAAGGGCTTCTCTTTGCCGTGTTTGGCACGAAGCGCCATCAATCCCGGCATTTCGGCTTCTGCTAATTTGATTTCCTTACGACCCCACTCGGCCAAGGTCATGTCCTTTACTTTGTATTTCACTTTTGTTTCGCTTGTTGTTGACATTAGTTATATATTTTTTGAGGGCGCAAATATAACATTTAGCCCTAAAACGCTTTATACTTGCGGAGATATAAACATCTATACCCTATGCAAGACCTTCAAAATGTTCAACAACAGATAGAACAAGCTTGGCAAAACCGAGAACTATTAAAAAATGAAGCCACGCAGGATATTATTAGAGGAGTGATTGACCTGTTAGACAAAGGATCTATTCGCATTGCCGAACCAAAAGAAGCGGGCTGGCAAATCAATGAATGGATAAAAAAGGCCGTGATTCTTTATTTCCCTATTCAGCAGATGGAAACAATGCATGCCGGACCTATGGAGTTTTATGATAAAATCCCTTTGAAGAAAAATTTTAAAGAACTTGGTATCCGGGTGGTGCCTCACGGCATTGCCCGATATGGTAGCTATATTTCCAAAGGAGTGATCCTTATGCCTTCTTACGTAAACATCGGTGCCTATGTGGATGAAGGAACGATGGTGGACACTTGGGCAACGGTCGGCTCATGCGCCCAAATCGGAAAGTACGTGCACCTGAGCGGAGGAGTAGGCATAGGCGGCGTGCTGGAACCGGTACAGGCCGCACCGGTTATTATCGAAGACAATTGTTTTATCGGCTCGCGCTGTATTGTGGTCGAGGGCGTTCGCATTGAGAAAGAAGCGGTGCTTGGCGCCAATGTAGTGCTCACCATGTCCACCAAAATTATAGATGTAACTCAAACAGAACCCAAAGAATATAAAGGCTATGTCCCCGCTCGCTCTGTGGTCATCCCCGGAAGTTATACCAAGAAATTTCCTGCGGGCGATTATCAGGTGCCTTGCGCCCTCATCATCGGCACCCGAAAAGAATCAACCGACAAAAAAACCTCTCTCAACGATGCTTTGAGAGAACACAGTGTGGCAGTGTAGGCTTTCACCATCCTTTTGTTATCGTCAGCGTATAGCTCGTGTTGGGGGATACTAACAAAAAACCTTCCAGGCCTTTCGACCTGGAAGGTTTAATTCAAATCAGCCCGCTGGTGGTGATTCGGAAGGCGATTTCGGTAGCACGGGAGGCTGTTTGTTTTAAACGGGAGGCGATTTGGGAGAAACGGAAGGTTTTTTAGGCAAGACGGAAGTCATTTTAGTAGGGACGGGAGGCTTCGGAGGTGACACGGGAGCCGTTTTCGGACAGACCGGAGGCCTTCGCGACCATCCCGGAGCCGATTTCGGAGGCACGGGAGGCAGCCGTGGAGAGGCGGAAGGCCGGGAAGGGGGTAGAAATGGCGGTTTTTTAGATAAAAAGGGCTATTTCAAGCTATCTGCGGGGTCTTTTTAGCATTTATATTTATTGGAAAGAGAGACTCTGTTGGGGGATTTTTTCCTCGCCCGGCCATCTTCTAAAGTGATTTTCATTTTTTGGTAACCCATTCCTGTTTCAGGCAAATTGATTAGTTGCTGAACAATGGTTTCGGGAAGTTCTATTCTGTTTGCTTTCATAGCTTAGTTAAAGGTTTCGTAAATAACTCGACAAGGTGAAATTAACTCCGCCATTTATGGCGGAGGGCCGGGATGGATATAACGGCTTTAGCCATGATTTTTGAAATTATATTTTCTCATGAAATCATCATATTCTTTCGTGAAAGTGGTCTTGGCATGATGTTCTTCTTGTCCGTCAATATAGGCGCTCACTTTATCTAACATAGATTCGCTGACTGACACAGCAAAATATTCATCAGCCCATTCAAATTTGATCTTCGTCAGCTTTTGTTTATTTATCCAAAATGCTGATTCGCCTTTTATAAGTTGCAAACTCTTCGCAATGGTCATGTCAGCATTTAATCCAAATAAGCAATGAAGATGTTCTGTGTGACCATTCAACCGGTCAATAAAAATTTGCTTGTCACGCGCGTTTTGGCGAATGTGGTCAATAACCAAAGAGCGGATTTCTTTGGTCAAAAAATGGGTTCTGTTCTTAGTTCCCCATACGGCGTGAATCATGACTTTAACGTGGGACATAGGTTTTCTTGTTGAACGATTGCGAATATAAACTGTCAGGGCTAAAGCCCCGTATATCTATCGTTTCTTATTCTCCGCTCTAAAGAGCGGAGTTAATATTCAGGGCTAAAGCCCTCTATCCCTTCTTCACTGTCTCCCCATGCTAAAGCATGGGGTTTGGACATATACATTCTCATTCTGAAGCATGGGGTTATTACCGCCCTTTATTGCGAATCCAGTCTATCGGGTTCCCACCAGCCAGCGGGCTTATAACTCCGCCATTTATGGCGGGTTGGGGCGGGGGGGGGGGGCGGCCCGGCGCGAGGGGGGGGGGGGGGCCGGGGCGGGGGGGGGGGGGGGGGGGGGGGGGGGGCCGGGGTACCCCCATTATGGCGGAGAATTTGGGAGGACAGGTATTGGATGAGATTCAGTGCTAAAGCCCTGTATATCTATCGTTTCTTATTTCTCCGCTCTAAAGAGCGGAGTTAATATTCAGGGCTAAAGCCCTCTATCCCTTCTTCACTGTCTCCCCATGCTAAAGCATGGGGTTTGGACATATACATTCTCATGCTGAAGCATGGGGTTATTACCGCCCTTTATTGCGAATCCAGTCTATCGGGTTCCCACCAGCCAGCGGGCTTATAACTCCGCCATTTATGGCGGAGAATTTGGGAGGACAGGTATTGGATGAGATTCAGTGCTAAAGCCCTGTATATCTATCGTTTCTTATTTCTCCGCTCTAAAGAGCGGAGTTAATATTCAGGGCTAAAGCCCTCTATCCCTTCTTCACTGTCTCCCCATGCTAAAGCATGGGGTTTGGGCATATACATTCTCATGCTGAAGCACGGGGTTATCCCCCCAACTCTCCTTCCTCAACAAATCCTTCACCGTTATCGGTACAATTTCAATTTCGCCGTCTTTGTCGAGGGGCTTTATTTCTTGCAGCATCTTGAGGTTGTCGCCGCAATAGATGGTGTGGGGCTTGAGTTGGTGTTTTGCCATTGGGCGAATAAAAACATAATCAGAGTATAAAATTTCAGGGGTTTAAACATGGGGAATGTGGAAACCTTCTTCTGACTAAATTCCACCCCCGTCTTTTTCTGCTGTTGCATCCCGCTGATGTTGGCGGGACACCTCCGCTCGGGGAGGACAAACAGCCGCCACTTTTGGCCCGGAGCGGGCAATGCCGTTAAGTTAAGCCGTGATTGTGTTCAAAACATGATTATTTGTGGCTAAAGCCAAGCCAGTTTTACACCAAATGCTCCGCCATAAATGGCGGAGTTATAACACCACGCTTCAGTGTGGTGAGCTTTACACCAAATGCTCCGCCATAAATGGCGGTTTATAACACCACGCTTCAGCGTGGTGAGCATCCGGCTCATGCTAAATGGCTTTAGCCATGATAATAGCTACGAGGAAGTCAGATTCAAACTTATTAGGATGAACCTTGAAAACCGCATCGCGGTCGAAATCCTTAACTTAATGGCATTGCCGGAGCGGGGATTAAAATTTATTAGTCTTTATTTGGAATTCTTTTTAATTTAGCCTTGATATTATCACTAATGAACTGCAAAACATATCTTATATGCCAGAAGAATTAGAACACGCACATTTTTCCTGCACTCAAGCAGAGCTTTATTCTATTTGCGATTTGGGATGGAATATGGTGAACGATCGTCAGCTAACGATGGCGGGTCGGTTTCCAATTTACACGCCGACTTATATCACGGACCGGAAGGCGGATATAGATGCGGCTCGCAATCTTCCTGATTTTCAAAACAGTTCGGAGCTATCGGAGGAGGATCGGGTGATATTGATGAGCCGCGCCGGAGACGCTATTCCGTTTTGGGATGTGTTGGAGCGGTATATTAATCAGGCTTTTGCATCGAACAAGGGGCTGATTAAACCAAATGTGGAGGCAGCAGGCAAGCTTTTTTATGAAAAAGCCACGCGGCAAGAGCCGAACTGGGAGGATTTGAAAATGATGTTGAAAGATGGAAATGATTATATCACCGCAAATGTAGGGGGCGTGTTGGCACCGGTGATAGCGCCTTCATTTCAGGCGGATTATATCATACAAAAAGATGCTTATGATTTGGCATACGATACGTTTATTTTGGAGAAAACGGCGCACATCGAAGATACATCGGCGAAGCGGGTGGCGAATAATGGTATTTATGATGTGTTGATGGCGATGTTGCCCGACCTGAAAATAATTTTGCCTGCGGGCACCAAACATCAGGCTACGTTTAAATTTTTGAAGGATCAGGTTTCCTCTGCGGGTTCGGCAGGATTGAAGGGCAAGGTGACGGATGCTTCCAGCGCAGCCATAACGGGGGTTTCGTTGATGCTGGCCGAATTGAGCCTGACGGTGCTGACGAATGCTTCGGGAGATTATGATTTTGGAAATATTGCTTCGGGCACCTATACGCTGGTGATTACAAAGGCAGGCTATCAAAGTGTGACCGAATCGGTGGTGATTCTTGTGGGAACCACTTCTACAAAGAATTATCAGTTGGCGGGGGCGTAAATGATATTCAAAATGCAACAGCGTCACGAAAATTTCGTGGCGCTGTTTTTTTTGCCCACAGGGCCTCTTTTTACTTTATCGGTGGGTGGGACACCCACCTTAACTTTATCAACTGATGAAAAAGTTTCACGCAGAGGGCGCAGAGGAGCAGAGAGTGCCGACCATCAAATCTGTTTGTTGTATTTTCTCTGAGTTCCCTGCCACTTTGCGGCCTCGGCGTGACAAAGGGAATTATAGATTCAAGAAAGTTTTTCCTATCGGTGTGTGTTGCACCGATAGAATAAGGCGTTCTTAATATCTAACTGCTCTTCACCTCCTCCTTCCCGTCGGCATGTTTCGCAAAGCGTGGTTTATTGCGATCGTGAACTTGGTCGAAGCGGGGCCAAGGCCAACCGCCGAATTTGGTGCTGTGATAATCTTCAAATGCCTGATTGATTTCTTCTTTCGTATTCATCACAAAGGGGCCGTATTGTATTACCTGTTCGCCGATGGCTTTTCCCTGAAGAACCAAAATGCTGACCTCCTTCTCTCCTGCCTGCAACAAAATGTTTTCATCGGGTTTCAGTTGCACAGCGCTATATGGAGGAATGCTTTGGTCGGCCAGCGTTAAAGAAGTGCCCTCATAAAAATAGATTGTTCGGTTGATTCCTGCTGTGGCTTTGGGGAGAATAAACTCTGCCCCGGCCTGCATTTTAATATTCCATACCGCTACTTCATTCTTTTTATCGGCTGCCCAGGAATCAGGCGGCGGTGTCGGAGCGATGGTGTTATACAAATCGCCGGCAATAACTTCTACCCGGGTTTCCTTCTTCGCAGCATCTTGATAAACATAGTTAGGGATAGATTCGCGCCAAAGCATTTTGAAATGGGGCTCCACCATTTTACTATTCTTAGGAAGATTGAGCCATATCTGGAAAAGCTCCATCGGATTGTCCTGCTCTTTTTTGATGAGAGGAAACATTTCAGAATGTTGCACGCCTTTACCAGAGGTCATCCATTGAACATCACCATCGCCATATCTGCCCGAAGCGCCCATAGAGTCGGCATGATCCACGATTCCTTTTCGTACAACCGTAATAGTTTCAAAGCCCCGATGCGGATGGCCGGGAAAGCCCGGAACGGTTTTGCCGTGATACATTCGGAAGCCGTCTTTGATAATGAAATCATCGCCCAACTGACGGCCGGTCAAATAGCTTTGTTCCGGACCCATCATTTCATTGCCCTTCGGAAACTTGTCTTCGTGGTGAACGCAGAATAGAAAGGGGTCGGCAGCCTCCCATTGAAAACCAAGAGGCTTGATGCTAAGAATGGGATGAATGTTTTTGTTCGACATGATTTATAGTTTTTATGCGGAGTTTAAAAATCTCTGAATCTGCTGAGCCGCAAAAAGGACAAAAGCCAAGGAACTGTATTGCTTTTCATTTATCAATAGAGGCTTCTGATTTTCTCACCGGTAAAGCTCGGATTTTTAGAGAGGAATCAAAAATAGCTTAAAAAAAGGTGGTCCCATTAACTAAATCAGAGGAAAATGGGTTTAATTGAATTATTGATATTATACAAGTTGGAGCTGGTATTAAGTCCAAAATCATAGCATTTCGAATAAATAAACAGCCATTTTAACAATAAATCAATAGTTTTAGATGATTTCAGGATGCCTAAAAGGGATGGAATATGGTATCATATAGGAGAGGGAATAAAAAATCCTTGCAAAAAAGTGGTTTGGAATGTATATTGCTTATATCTTTGCAAAACTATTAGCCATGAAAGTTATCCACAAAATATTCTTCTTATTGTCTCTCACAGTTTCGTTTTCCACAATCGGCGGGACTGTTGCGGCCTCGTCCATACAGGATAACGATTATCAATCAAATTCTGCTTCGCGCAGCCAGACTCTTACTTTGGTAGTGAGTTCTATTAACCCTAAATGTTTTGGAGAATATACCGGAAGTGCAAACGTGAATATCATGGGCGGAGTACCCCCTTTCACTACCACTTGGATGCCCGGCGGAATGACCGCCACAACGGTTACCGGTCTTTGCGCAGGAAACTATTCTGTCCGAGTGAAGGACAGCACCGGAACTATTGTAATGGTTAATGTACAACTTACTGCTCCGCCCGCTATAAACGTTACTGCTGCAATGATCTCTCCTGCTTGTACGGAAATTGCAACTGTAAAGGTAGGAGCAAACGGAGGAACTTTACCTTACACCGGCACTGGCAATTTCCTGACACCAGCAGGTAATTTTGTTTATTCAGTTACAGACAGCAGAGGTTGTAAAGCAACTGATTCAATGAATGTAGTAACATTTATCCCCCCCACTGTAAGCATCACTGCCGACACGACTACTCTTTGTGCCGGTTCAATCATAAATATTTGCGCCACTGCTACATCTGGCACTTCTTTATTGTGGAATACTGGAGAAGTATCTAATTGTATTGAAACTGGCAATGCAGGGAACTATTACTTGGTGGCTACCGATGCAAATAATTGCTCAACAGAGTCTAATCGGTTTGAAGTAAAAGTTCACTCTGCCCCTATTGTATCTGTTATGATGTATGGAGATACTTTGAAAGCAGGTAAAGCTACGGGTTATCAGTGGTATCACAATAATCAGGAGATTGCCAGTTCAAACCAAAATGTGCATGTTGCTCGTACTGTTGGCAGTTATAATGTGGCAGTTACAGACCAAAATGGTTGTACCGCTCGTTCTGCTGACGTTTATGTGTCTAGCATATCAAATAATGTAGCTACTGGTATCGGAGAATTGAATGAGGACGGCTTGGTAGTGCGCTCTAACCCGTCTGTGAACGGAAATTGGGCACTATCTGCTATTACCGATCTTATGGGTGGTACTATAGAGGTAATGGACAATAACGGCAGACTGGTGTACAGCTCCGTTATCACTAATTCAAATATTTCTTTGGATTTAAATGCTTCTAAAGGTGTTTACCTTTTGCATATCCGCTCTGGTAATCAGGATATTACCCGTAAGCTTATTCGTTTATAGTCTTCCCCTTTGGCTTGGGAACCTCCCTTCTGGCTTCCCCTTTATTAAGTATACGAGTCACGCGCTTTTTTGTTTCAAGTTTCTGAATCTTTTTTTCAGAAACTTTTTCCGCCTTAGCAGATTTCTTGTTTTTCAATTTGTTAGTGCGTTTCATATATATAGGTATACGCGGGCTATTTGAAAAGGTTACAGGATTCTGAAAATATTTTTTTGACTTTACTCCCCCCCTATTATAAATAATAATCAGCCCTTTGGATAATTCGCCTATGTGGCTATATTTGCGCTCCCAAAAAAAATCAAGAGATATGTACGCAATAGTAGAAATAGCCGGACAACAGTTTAAAGCCGAGGCAGGTAAGAAGTTATATGTACATCGCCTAGAGGGCAATGTGGGCGATAAAGTATCTTTTGACCGAGTGCTTTTGATTGAGGAAGGAGGAAATGTGAAAGTTGGAAAACCGACTGTCAGTGGGGTAAAGGTGAATGCCACTATAGTGGATCACATGAAAGACGACAAAGTACTTATTTATAAGAAGAAGAGAAGGAAGACTTATGAGAAAACTCAAGGTCACCGCCAGTCGTTGACGCAAATTGCGATTGAATCTATAGGATAAATATTATTAAAGACAATTAAAGAACCAAGTCATGGCACATAAAAAAGGTGAAGGAAAAGTAAAGAACGGACGCGACTCGCATAGTAAGAGATTAGGCGTCAAGATTTTTGGTGGTGATATCGCCATCCCAGGAAACATCATTATTCGTCAGCGGGGCACCAACTACCATCCCGGAAATGGAGTAGATATGGGTAAAGACCATACTATTTTCGCCGTGACCGAAGGAGTAGTAAAATTTACAAAAGGTAAGAACGACCGTCGGTTTGTTCACGTTGTGGCTACAGCTTAATCGCTATCTCAGAATAAAAAGCAAAAAGCCCCACTAACCGTGGGGCTTTTTGCTTTTTATTCCTGCTTTGCAACTAAATACAAGGTATTTCCTTTACTTTTGTAACATATCATACAAATGATTCGAACTTGGAATTTATATTTTATCGTTTTAACTGTGATTGGAGAAGTCGCAGTTTTTATCCTGTTGGTATCCGCCAAGGCTGATGTTCGAATGGCAAGGCCCAATAAAGTGAAGGCCGCTTTTTATAACAACATGCACCTCATGGAATCAGGATTAAATGAAGATGTATTTGAATTAGCAGTAAAAGGCTGGGAAAAAATGAAAGAAAGGGGAGAATTAGCTAGCGATACCATCAGTATTTGCGATTTCAGCCAATCCTCCAATTGCAAAAGATTCTATGTCATTGATATGAATAAAGGAAGGCTGCTTTTTAACACTCTTATAGCTCACGGCAGGAATACCGGAGAAGAATTTGCGCGATATTTTTCTAATGAACCTTCTTCCAACAAAAGTAGTCTTGGTTTCTACAAAACAAAGAGCACTTATTCAGGCGAACATGGGTTAAGTCTAAGGTTGGAAGGCAAAGAGAAGGGATTCAATGATCGAGCTGAACAAAGAGCTATTGTGATGCACGGTGCCGAATACGTTGATGAAAGTTTTATCAGGCATTTTGGAAGATTGGGCAGAAGTCTGGGCTGTCCTTCAATACCCTATGAGTTTCATGAACAGGTTATCAATACCATTAAAGATGGTTGTTGCCTTTTTATCTACTATCCTGATCGAAAGTACCTTTCAGCCTCTAGGCTTTTGAATTAGCCTCTACGTAGAACTTTTTTCTCTAAGATAGATATCTTTATAAAACCTGAGATGGCCATTTTCGTCAATGTCAGCTGTCATATATAGTAGTAGGACAGGAAAATGTTTTTTAAGTGGAATCTCAGTGGGTATTTGGTCCTTTAAACATTGCAGTAGATTGAATATTTTTGTCGAATCAAGGGAGTTGTCGAGAAGATAGTTAGCCAATTCCATCGGACGCTCAACTCGAACGCAACCATGACTCATAAAACGCTCCTTCTTCCCAAAGAGCCCTCTGGCATTAGTATCATGCAAATAAATACTAAAGGGGGAATTTAGATCGAATTTGAGTACTCCGAGCGAATTGTCACAGCCAGTAGATTGTCGGAAGGTGTATGGCAGATAATTTTTAGAATATTTTTTCCAATCAACTTGTCGGGGATCAATAATATCGCCCTTGTTATTTACAACCTGAAGATTATTGTTTTCAAAATACTCCACGTTTATCTTGATTTTAGGAAGCATTTCTTTTGTGGCAATACTAATTGGCACAACCCAATAGGGGTAGGTTATCACACGGCTTATGTAGGCTGTGAACGAAGGAGTGGGCGAGGTTGTTTTGCCGAGTATCACCTTCATACTTATATTTTTCACAGAATCCCGATTCACAATTCGCAATCTTGCTGCGGGAATGTTTACCAAAATAAACTCTCTTTCAAGGAGTCTGCCAGTCCAACGCCAATAATTCAAACTTTCTTTCATCTGGCTGACTCTAACGGAAAGAGGAAAATTTAGCGACTCCGTGGTCTTTTTGTCGAGAATACCGGTAGTATCCAAGCTCATCATGCGCTGAAACCTTTTATATGAATTGGCGGTTTCCACATGTGTGAGTGAATCAACGTTCAGCGAATCTGGAATACACCCATACACTTTTAATTTATGAATTGCCGCTACTTCTCCTTTTGTAGTAGTATTTACAACTTCAGTATCTATTCCGGTAAGATTATGAAGAACAGTAACCATTCGGTTCATCTCATTTTTCATCAACAGATACTGCGGAATTTTCGGTTCTACACTATCCAGCGCTCCTCGCCAATTTTTATCACTGATCAGTTGATCGAATATCCCAATAATTCTGGTTGAATCAATATGATACTTGACTCCATTATAAGCTATCTCAACTTCTCTGCCATAAGCCACATCATACAAAAATGAAAGGGCCGCATCGGAGAAAATGAGTTCATTTTCCGATTCATATTGGCTATTATCAAATCCCGCAAGGCTGGCAAGCGAATCATACCTATTGATATACTCATCATGATAATTCCTTCTGTCTAATCCCAGGCTGTCGGCATGGCGAAGCATCTCCATCAGCATCAGGCGATACTTATTGTCTTCGTACGAAGAACCTGTCCCCTTTTTTGAATAACCGAAATCATTATAATATTTACGAAGCAGTTCCTTACTATTAATAGTCTCCGAATCTTCCTTCACCACTATGTTCCCGATCTCCATCTTTCCAAGCAGTTGATACAGTCTGTCTTTGGCAGGATTAAAAAGTGAATGCCGGAATAAAAAAATGGTGCAGCCAACCAAGAATAGTACACACGCTAAAAGAAAGAGTTTAGTATTTCGATTGAAGGTCATTAATCCTAATTTTTCAGGACCTAATGTTAGATATACTCCGAATTCTCGGGTTATGTAATTTTCTCCCCATTTTCATATATTTGCGCCCCATTTTACTCTTAACTAAACTCATTCACCGACATGAGAATAAACAAACTCGGTTTACAAAATGGAAGAACAAACTTTAGAATCAACCAAAAATGAAAACACCAGCGGTCACGACGACTTTAACTGGAATGTTGACAAAAGAAACGTCGTTGCCTATTCAGACGAAGATCGCAAAAAATACGACGAACAGTATTCTTCTACACTCAAAACTGTAGAAAATGATGAAATCGTCAAGGGAATCGTTGTAGCTGTGACAACCAATGACGTGGTTTTGAACATTGGTTTCAAGTCAGATGGCTTGGTACCACTTGCAGAATTTCGCGATGTGGAAGATCTGCAGCCCGGTCAAGAATATGATGTCTATGTGGTTAACAAGGAGGACAAAAAAGGAATCCTGCAACTGAGTCGCAAAAATGCTCAGAAGTTAAAGGCTTGGGACGAAATCATGGAGGCTCATAAAACAGGCAAAGTGGTATCCGGAAGAATTATGTCTAAGACCAAAGGCGGGCTTATTGCCAGTGTATTTGGGCTCGAAACATTCTTACCCGGTTCCCAAATTGATGTGAAGCCAATCACCGACTATGATATTTATGTGGGCAAAACCATGGAATTGAAAGTGGTAAAAATCAACGAAGCGATTAAAAACGCCGTTGTGTCACATAAAGCGCTTATTGAGTCTGACATCGAACAACAGCGCGAAGCTATTATCGGCAAGTTGGAAAAAGGCCAAGTTCTGGAAGGAGTCATTAAAAACATCACCGATTTCGGAGCATTCATTGATCTGGGCGGTGTGGACGGACTACTTTACATCACCGATATTTCATGGGGAAGAATCAGCAGCCCCAAGGATGTACTGGAAATCAACCAGAAAATCAATGTTGTGGTATTGGATTACGACGACAACAAAAAGAGAATTTCTCTGGGAATGAAGCAACTATTGCCTCACCCTTGGGATACTCTGGATAAGGACATCGAAATTGGCAGTAAGGTTCAGGGTAAAGTAGTCAATATCGAAGACTACGGCGCTTTCCTCGAAGTTACTCCGGGAGTAGAAGGACTGGTTCACGTTTCAGAAATAAGTTGGAGCAACACACCGGTCAACAGCCGTGAATTCTTTAAAGCAGGCGAAACACACGAGGCTGTAGTCATGACCTTGAATCGTGAAGAAAGAAAGATGTCACTTTCTTTAAAGCGTTTGACCGAAGATCCTTGGATCAAGATTGACGAAAAATTCCCGAAAGGAACCCGCACGAAAGGAATCGTGAAGAACATTACCGCATACGGCGTATTTATCGAACTGTCTGACGGCATTGGTGGCATGGTTCACGTAGGCGATTTGTCATGGCTCAAGCGCGTTGGTCATCCCAGCGAGTTTACCAAAGTAGGCAACGAAATGGATGTCGTAGTTCTCGATATTGACATGGACAACCGCAAACTATCCCTCGGCCATAAGCAGATTGAAGAAGATCCATGGGATACTTTCGAAAATGTATTCCCCATTGGTTCTGTTCACGAAGCTACAATCGTTCAACTGGAAGAAAAGGGCGCTATGGTGCTTCTGCCTTATGGATTGGAAGCCTTTGCTCCTAAGAGACACCTTGCTAAAGAGCAAGGCGGCAGTATGGGCTTAGATGAAAAAGGATCCTTCAAAATCCTGGAATTCAGTCGCACAGATCGCAAGATCCTCGTATCTCATGCACGGACTTGGGAAGATGATCAAAGAGATGCCGAAGAAATTGAAAAGAAGGATAAAAAGGTGCAACGCGAAAAAACCGCTAAGACCGTAAAGACCCTTCAAAAGAATGTAGAAAAAACTACGCTCGGAGATTTGGCTTCGCTTAGCGAACTAAAGGAAAAGATGGATAGCAAAGAAGCCAGCGACGATGCGGCCAAAGTTGCCTCTGCCAAATCCTCTAAGGCCAAAGTCGAGGAAACCGATGCTACTTCCGAAGAAAAAAGCGAAGAATAAAACCTTCCTTTTCACGAATACAAAATCCCGTTTGCCAGAAGGTAAACGGGATTTTTTTTGTACTCTAATAAGTGAACTATCGCAAAAAATCGGGCTAATACACATCTGTATATCATAATTGCTTCCGGGAGATTTCCGATACCATTTTATCTACCGGTAAGAAAATATTTCTAGCAGAGCCGCAACATTTTGCGGCTGCAATATTTTTAGAAAAATAATTTGGGCGGCACCCCAATCCCGATTCCACTAAAATTATTTTGGAAGAATCGGGAAAGGGGCCAGGCTTTCGGCTATATCTTTTTCGACTCGCCTATTTTTTATTGGATGAAAAAGGATGCCGCCTCTATCCCTGCCGCAGCTCTGCCCTCATTAGTATAGATTGTCCTTGCGAGGCTTTTTCAAAAATAATATACAGCATAAAAGCCGTGGCCCCGCCTGCCGGTCGGGCAGGAATCTTCCATTGTGTCTTTTAAAAACAGAAATACAAAGCGGAAGATTGCCGCAGAAAATCCTCGCTTATTTTCAAAGGAATTTTCTTCGCAAAGACAATCTGTTTAAGTTGGCGAGCCTGATTCGAGCGCCCACTCGGACCTCTGAACTGGGCACGAGCGGATGCTCGCGCCAGAGGGTTAAACGATTAGCTGGTGATTTTCATAAATCAAACCGATGTCATTTATATGAATTCTGAATTTTGTACCGTGATTTCTTAACGAAGTACCTTTTCCTGCTTTTGTCCTTGCATCAAAGTCTATATAAATAACTCCCTCTTTTATTGCCTCGCATATTCCGGTTAAATTCAAGTCCCAATAACCAACAGCACTTTCATAGATTACTTGCCTATTTTTCTTGTCCACTGTTCCGTGAACAAGAATTAACCTTCTCAACTTTCCCCCAATTGCGTTCAGAATAACATTGTTTTCCCAGTATGGGATTATATTGTTATTCTTTTCGTTAGTTACTGTAATTCTGTTACCAATATTATTTACAACAAACCCCCGTTCAGACTTCCCACTAATGGTATGTCTGAAACTTATTTGCCCCTTTTCGTTATACCAACCAAAAGCATTGACAACTTCCTTAATTATTCCTCTTGGTTGAGGGTCTTTATGGAACAATGTAAGTAATGAGTTACCCCCATGAAATTTTATTTCCCAATCATTAAGGTCGGGTGAATCAAAATTATTTTGTTCCACATTGAGAAGGTATTCTAGGGTGTTACCCGGAGCGCCTGCTCCTTTGAATTGGGGAGGTATTTCTACTTTTCCCATTCTGACAATTTCTTGAATAATTTTGAAAGCCTTCGTGGAAGATTGCGGTATTTTAGAAACCATCAAGAATGAATTAGGAGATTTGACTGCTTCTGCAGAAATGAAGCAATTCTTTTCTCAGCCACTTCACAATATTCAGGCGAAAGTTCAATTCCCAAATAGTCTCTTTTGTTCATTAAGGCGGCAATTGCAGTGGTTCCACTACCCATGAAAGGATCTAGCACAGTTTCCGCATTCGTTGACGAAATAATTCTATCAATTAATGCCACCGGAAATGGGGCAGGATGCCCATTTTTCATTTCTTGAGTAAATTCCCATACGTCACCATATGCGTTTGCTTTGGGTCTTAACTTGAAATTGGGTTTTGGGATAAGATAAATCACTTCATGTGTAGGTAAAAAATAGCCAGGATTAAAATTAATCCCACCTCTTCTTTTCCAAATAATTATTTGCCTTACTGGTAATCCAGTTAAAATGTCATCTCTATCTTGTAATAGTCCATTTTGAACCCTTCTTTTATGGTTATAGAAAATAGCCCCATCATTCTTTAAAAGTCTAAACATTTCTTTTAGGCAATGATTCTGCCAATTAGCATATTCTTTATGGGGCATGCAATCATCATAATGACTATACCCCTTTTGCAAGGCTGCTCCTGCCCATTTACCTGTTTTTGTATTTATACTCATTCCGTTTCCGGTTGAGTTTTTCAGATTATACGGAGGTGATGTAACGATTAAATCAATCGAGGAATCAGGCAGTTGCTTCAATATTGCCAAGCTGTCTCCACAGATTATCTTATTGATGGAATTTTCCCATAGAGATTCAGGTTCCTTCACAATACTTAATGGCTCTCTAACAACATAGTTGCTCTTGAGCTTTTTTAGTTTGTTCTTATCCTTTTTGATCTTAACTGTCTTCATTATTCAACTATTTACGTCAAAAATAATTTTTCTGCTTCGGCTTCCATTTTACTTTCTCTTTTAGATATAAACAGGTGTTTCGTTATAAACATTGTTCCAATACCCAACCGATATAAAAGTACTTAAGTATTTAAACTATAAAAGCCTTAACGCCTTTTGTTACTGCAACCAATCTTCCGGGATGCCATTCCAGATTTGGCAAATGCCTCCTTGACTTCCAAGAAGCCATTCTGTATATCATTATTGCTTCCGGGAGTTTCCCGATGCAATTCTCGACTAAATTATTTCCTCCGGTACTTTCCTGATATCATTATTGACTAAATAATTACCTCTAGGACTTTCCCGATACCATTTTCGACTAAATAATTGCTTCCGGGACTTTCCCGATGCCATTCTCGACTAAATTATTATCTCCGGTGTTTTCCTGATACCATTATTGACTAAATAATTACCTCTGGGACTTTCCCGACACAATTTTCGACTAAATAATTCCTTCCGGGACTTTCCAGATGCCATTATTGACTTAATAATTATTTCCGGTAGATTCCTGACAGCATTCTCGACTAAATAATTACCATCAGGAGAATTCAAAAGCTCTGAAAGATTCAGGAAATATCAGCCATAACTCCCGTCCCAGATTATCAAAATGAAAATTGCTGACAAATATTCTGCCTTGTTAAAATTTATCGAAACGGCACTCATTAGATTGTCTGTGGAACTATATTTATATTCGCATAAGCTTAATTTTATAATCGCTAAAATAAAGTCTATGTCAGCTAATAGGAAGGCTAACTTGTTCAAAAACACTTTTTTAATTAAAACCCGTGGAAGCCATCCCAAGGCACTGTCTTTCCTCACCGACTCGGCGGATAAACTAAATGCTTCTACCGATCCGGCTATACAACTTATCTACACTGCCTTTCTTCCGCATTTCGATGCCTACAAACATTTAAACGTAGCGGTTCTAATTTCCGAAGGCACCTATAAAGGAAAAACCAACCAGTTTCAAGTTTATCTGGAAGAAATGAAAAGCAAATTGAAGCAATGGGAAGGGCCAATACATTCCGTGTTTCCAGAAGATTCGCCCACGGCTATTGAAATTTTTCCCAAAAAGAGAAATCCATTTTATAAAGGCAACTATGAAGACCGCTTGATTTCGCTCAAGGCATTGTCAGATAAACTGCTGGAGTTTACGGGAACTCAGCCGTCGCTGGTGCCGGTTCAGGCTGATGTGGCAGCTTATTATGCGCTGACCAAAGCTGCCCGCGATGTGCAACAGGGCAAGGAGGGCAACACGGATGAATTGCGCAGCCAGCGCGAAATTCAATGGAAGGCCTCGATGAAAGCATTTTGGGGCATTGTTTGGGGTGGCTTGCTCAGCCGTTTTTATAATGAAGAACACCTGCTCCATGATTATTTTGATTTGAATATTATAAACACGTATCGTTTTCATTTCTCTAAAAAATTGACGGTGGTAGCCGGTATAAACTATATAGAGATTCCGCCGCACGTGGCAGAGAAATTGAATCCGAATAGAAAGGCAGTTTTTTTGAACGACAGTCAGGATAAGATCAACCTCCAGTTCGGATTCTCTGATTCTTCCACGGCACAAGGACCGGTTCCTATAAATTTGTCTGAAGGCAATCGCAGAAAAATGAACATAGGCCATGCCGGTTGGGCACCGGGCCGCAATTTTTTGGTGGTGAATAATCTCTCGACATTCACCGGTTCATTCCACGTTGAAATTAAAGGCTGAGAAAGGCTGCTTGTGCTGTGCTGAAAGCACCTGAAAAAAAGAGCATCAACAGATAGACTAGTAGTTCGCTTCTTTTCTCCAGTTATCAAATTCTTTTTTCTGGATTTGAGTGAACAGGTCGCGCATAGCAGCAGCCCATGCTTTTTTGTTGTCGCCTCCACCGGCTTTGGCAGTCATTTTTTTACTCCATAAAACACTGCTGTTGGCAATATCGAAAAACACTACATGAACCGTTGCTACCTGTGAGGTCTTATTAAAACTCTGCACCAAAAATGTAACACCAAGTCCTTCCTTTTTATGCCCAACCGGAGTTTTCTTAATCATCTCGGCAATAAATTCTGGTGTAAAATCTACGTCTTCATCTGCTTTCAGATTTTCGGTAGGACGCGCGAGATTCATCTTAGTAATTCCGTTAGGATCTTTAAAAGCGGTGTTTTTTTGAAAAACCTTGGCCATGTCAATATCAATCGCCACATCATTCCATGCGCGGAAATATTCGTCTTTTATTTTGGTGGGCGATTCATCACCGAAGCCGAGCATCTTTGCTTCTGTAAAATCCATACCATACCAACCTATATTCAAGCTGCCGAAAACTTTTTTCGTGTCTTGAGCATGGAGCGAAACAATAAGAGCAAATAAGAGGAGGAACAACAAATTCTTTTTCATGGTTTTATATTTTCAAGGTGAAATAAATAAAAAGAAGAAAATAGAGGGTCAAATTCTTTTCAACCGGGCGATATAAAAACCATCGAAACCGGTTTCTGCTGGTGAAATTACTTTCTCCTCCTCCAGTTCAAACGAGATGGAGCTTCTCTTAATGAAAGCCTGTATTTGCTTTT
This sequence comes from Bacteroidota bacterium, assembly GCA_016722375.1. Classification (NCBI taxonomy): domain Bacteria; kingdom Pseudomonadati; phylum Bacteroidota; species Bacteroidota bacterium. Next base: position 38,023 of record JADKJG010000010.1, read on the forward strand.
GGTTTTCAGAAGGGAAAATACTACAGGTGGAATAAACCAGAAGGCCTCCGGGTTTGAGCATGGGGGAGTACTCATCCAATATTTGCGACTGCGCATTTTTTAATTCATTAATAAATTTTTCAGTCAGGCTCCATTTAGCATCTGGCTTCCGACGTAGCACACCCGTTCCAGAACAAGGAACATCCAGCAGAATCCGGTCCGCAAAACTTTGTAAGCGCGCCTGATAATTGTGGGTCAATTTACTCGCATCCAATGTTTGAATGATAAAACATCCTGCCCGATTGGCACGTCGGGTCAATTCCTCCAGTTTCTTTTCGTGCGTATCTACTGCCAGAATTTCTCCCTGATTCTTCATCAGTGCTGCAAGATGAAGCGCTTTGCCTCCGGCTCCGGCGCAGCCGTCAATCACTTTCATGCCCGACGCAACTTGAAGCATCGGAGCCACTAATTGGGAAGCAATGTCCTGTACCTCAAACAAGCCATTCTTATAAGCCGGATGACTTCTAAAATTCTTTTTAGAAAGAATGATCAATGCGTCGGGCGCTATTTCGCTTTCGGCAAATTCCACCCCTTCATCGGTAAGCTGTTTAGTGATAACCGCTTTGTTTGCTTTCAGCGTGTTGATGCGGAGGCAAAACTTTGCCGGAGTATTCAGCGCAGTAATTTCCTTTTCCCAATCTTTCCCTAATTCCTTCAGACCCAATACATCCAACCAATCAGGAACTGATTCCCTGATTTTAGGAATGGATTGGGCGCTTTCAAACTGCTTTAGTATTGCTTCTTTATTCAACGTAGCGAACTCTTCCCATTCTGGAAGTTCATGGCCATCGGTCAGCCATTTGGTGGCGAAGATTCTCCAAATAGCGCCTTCACCCCAAGCCTCTTCATCGCTACAAAATTCATAAAGCCTTTTGTAGCGAACGATATGGTAGATGTTATCGGCTATAAAATGCCGATCGCGTGCGCCCCAAGTCTTATTGGAGGTAAGGATTTGTTCAACTGTTGAGTCTGCCTGTTTTTTGTCAAGCAAAATATCTTTCAAACCGGCGATAACCGCCACCACTAAATTTCTGTGAAGTTTTTGCATCATAACAGGGATAAAAAAAATAAAGTCCTGCTTTCGGCAGGACTTTTCATTTACTCAGGTGCCCGAAGCGAGATTCGAACTCGCACACCCTTTCGGGCGCTACCACCTCAAGGTAGTGCGTCTACCAGTTTCGCCATCCGGGCTTTGAGAGGTGCAAATATAGAAAATTGATGTTAGGCAGAAGACATCAGGCACAAAACATACCTGATTCTACAGCTTTTATAATTGGTTACTTTTCCTTGGATTTTTCAAGGGTGAAGGCGAAGGTAGTGCCTACTCCTACCGTGCTGCGAACGTTAATGGTTTGTTGATGTGCTTCAATAATGTGCTTTACAATGGCCAATCCCAAACCAGTACCACCTTGTTCGCGCGAGCGATGTTTATCGTTCCGGTAAAACCTTTCAAACAAACGCGGCAGGTGTTCCTCAGCAATCCCGATTCCATTGTCGCTTACTTCAATGAGAACATTTTCGTCCATGTCATAGAAGCTGGCATAACTCTCTCCACCCTCGTTTCCATACTTGATGGAGTTCTCAACCAGATTGTTTAGCACCTGCCTGATTTTCTCTTTATCAGCAAATACATATTGAGGTTTGTCGTGTCCCTTCTTTATGTGCAGCGAAATATTTTTCTTCTTCGCCCTCAGTTCCATTGATTCAAACACCTCTTTCATCAACTGGACGATGTCAAAAGATTCCATCACCATATTTATTTCACCGCGTTCCATTTTAGATATTTCATCTAAATCATCCACCAGCGTGTTGAGTCGGTCAACGCTTTTAGACGTTCTCTCCAAAAAGTGTTTTAAAACTTCGGGTTCATTCAAGGCTCCATCAAGCAGTGTATGTATATATCCCTGAATATTAAAGATGGGAGTCTTGAGTTCATGGGAGAGATTTGCGAGAAATTCTCTTCTAAATTTCTCCATCTTTTTCAAATTTTTAATTTTTTTGCTTTTATTTTTTATTTAGTTTTCTACCTGTACCTCCATTTCACGAAGGGGATCATCACTACTTGTTTCGCCAATGGATACTTTTAAATTCTTGGTCAGTTTAAATTGATGAATCGTTTTATAAGCCAGCTTTATTCGATTGCGAAGGTATATGTCCACGAAGTAGTAAATCAACAAGGAAGCCCCAACAAAAACCATCAAGAACATCACAGAGAAATGGAGCAAGGATGCTCCAAAGAATAAATCAGCAATGCTCACCATCAAGGCGAGTAGCAATGAAATAATTATAGTAAGGGTTCTTGGAGAAAGCTGATTCAACGTTCGGTTGTTTGGCTCTAATTTAAAATTAAAGGTAGGAGTAGTAAAACAATATCTCTTAAAAATTCAAAAGGCAACAGTTGGGTAACTGCTGCCTTTCTCTATTAGTAGGTCAAGAAAATTAAACTTCGGGACTGCTTTCCAAAGCAGATTGATATAGCTCATTCAAAAATACGCTTTCATCAAAGTCCGCGCGCTTCTCAAAATTCTCATTTTTCACTTTGACAGTAGTCATACGGTCAACAATAAAAGTGCGGTAATCATTGCGAAGCCGACACCAGCCCACCAAATGCTTCTTACCATTTTTTTGAATGATAGATATGGGTTCAACAACCCTGTGAGAAGTACCCTTTTCTCTGATTCATATTCTACTTCAACAATTTTGAAGTTTTCAATGCCATGATACAGAGCACTTAATAAAACAGGAGAATAGTGCATGGGCCGACTGTTTCGATCAAAACCTGAGTGTGAACTATTGGTACGCATGGTGATAATTATGTTGACAAAAGTAATGGTTAAACCCTTTCCGCCAAATTTTTAAAGAAATTTAATTTTTACAAGTTTCCGTTAAACCACTGATATTGCTACATTTCAGAAACCTATAATCAGACAAAAGTTTCCGCCTGTTTTAGACAATTAGGAAAGCGACTGTTCCAGAATACCAATTTTCTTCACAGCATCTTCCTTCTTTTTCCGTTCGCCTTCAACAACTGCCGGAGGAGCGGAAGAGACAAATTTTTCGTTAGAAAGTTTCTTTTCGATGGAGGCAAGAAAACCTTTTGCGTATTCTAATTCTTCGAGCAGTTTCTTTCTTTCCTGGGCGGCATCAGACACTAAGCCTGTGTTTACAAAGAACTGTCGGTCTTTGACCATAAAGGCTTTCATGCCCTTTTGTTCTTCGGTAGTATGCTCCAAAGTTCCCAGTCTGGCCAGCTTAATCAACTTGTGCCGGAAGGAATGAAAAGGCGCCTCGCCAGAACCGGTATAGAGCATATCCACTGTTTCGGCATTCTTCTTATTTGCTTTGGCGCGGATATCGCGGATATTGGCAATGACTTCAAAAGTAAAACTCGCTTGTTCAATCAATAATTCATTCACTTTCCCGACTTTGGGATATTGAGCCACGCAAATACTTTCATTTTCCTTTCTCACTTTCAGCGAATGCCAGATTTCTTCGGTGATGAAAGGCATGAAGGGATGGAGCAACAAAGTGATCTGTTCAAAAATATCTATCGTCTTTTCGTAGGTGTAAGAATCAATAGGCTTTTGATAATCTGGTTTAATCAGTTCCAGATACCAAGAACAGAAATCATCCCAAATGAATTTATAAATAGTCATCAAGGCTTCGCTCAAACGGAAGTTCTGCATGGAAGCGTTCATAGATTCTATCGTCAAGTTGAGTTTGCTTTCAATCCATTCTATAGCGATTTTGTTTCCTTCATTCGCTCCGTCTTCAATATGCCATCCTTTCACCAAGCGCAGCGCATTCCAAATCTTGTTGCAGAAGTTTCTTCCCTGCTCGCAAAGCGATTCATCAAAAGGCAAATCATTTCCGGCCGGTGAACAAACGAGCATACCCATCCGCACTCCATCGGCACCATACTTGCTGATGAGGTCCAACGGATCAGGAGAATTGCCAAGACTCTTGCTCATCTTTCTTCCCAACTTATCGCGCACGATACCGGTGAGGTAAACATTCGTGAATGGTTTATCGCCTGCAAATTCATAACCGGCAATAATCATCCTCGCCACCCAGAAAAAAAGAATCTCCGGCGCGGTTACTAAATCATTAGTCGGATAGTAGTATTTGAAATCTTTTCCCTCCCGATTATTAAACCCATCAAAAACTGTAATCGGCCAGAGCCAGGAGGAAAACCAAGTATCCACCACATCTTCATCCTGTTTAAGATTTTGAATAGCAGATTTCGGATAGCGGGTTTTGTATTCAGCTATTGCCTCCTCCTGTGTTTTTGCTACTACAAAATTTCCTTCTGCATCATACCAAGCAGGAATACGCTGCCCCCACCACAACTGACGTGAAATACACCAGTCGCGCACATTCTCCATCCAGTGTTTATAGGTGTTGATATATTTTTCAGGAATCAGACGGATGTTTTGATTCACTACATTTTCCAAAGCAGGTTTGGAAAGGTCTTTCATGTTTACAAACCATTGCAGCGATAAACGAGGCTCTACCACTGCATTGGTGCGCTCGCTTCGGCCTACCTTGTTCATGTAGTCCTCAGTCTTGATGAGAAGGCCTTCTTCTTTTAGTTTTTCAATAGCCAATTTGCGGGCTTTGAAGCGATCTACTCCAACAAACACTTGTGCCGCTTCACTAACGGTTCCATCTTCATTGAAGCAATCAATTACAGGCAGGTTGAATTTCTTTCCTATTTCATAATCGTTGACATCATGCGCCGGAGTGATTTTCAATGCACCGGTACCGAATTCCATGTCCACATAGTCGTCAGCAATTATTTGTACTTCGCGGTTCACCATCGGAACAATTACCGTTTTGCCCACCAGATGTTTGTAACGCTCATCATTCGGATTGACGCAAACCGCCACATCGCCCATAATCGTTTCGGGACGAACGGTGGCCACAGAAATAAAATCCTCGCTACCCCTTATTTTATATTTCACAAAACACAGCAGGCTCTTCTCTTCTTGGTGAATCACCTCCTCGTTGCTCAATGTGGTCTTGGCTTGCGGATCCCAGTTGATCATGCGCAGCCCGCGATAAATCATTCCCTTGTTGTACAGATGAATGAATGCATCGGTCACCGCTTCGCTCAAAGATTCTTCCATCGTGAAGCGTGTGCGCTGCCAGTCGCAACTGGCGCCCAGTTTCTTTAACTGTTCGAGGATGATACCGCCGTACTTATCTTTCCATTCCCAAGCATATTTCAAAAACTCTTCGCGCGACAAATCACTTTTCTTGATTCCCTTTTCGCGCAGCATGTGTACCACCTTGGCTTCTGTAGCGATCGAAGCATGGTCTGTACCCGGTACCCAGCAAGCGTTCTTGCCTTCCATCCGCGCCTTCCGAATCAGAATATCCTGAATCGTATTGTTGAGCATGTGGCCCATGTGCAACACACCGGTTACATTTGGCGGAGGAATAACTATCGTGTATGGCTCTCTTCCATCCGGCTCGGAATGGAAATAGTTGTTGTGCAGCCAGTATGCGTACCATTTATCTTCAATCTCCTTCGGGTCATATATTTTCGGCAATTCCATTGGTAATTTTTCTTTTTTCAGTCCGCGAATATATGCAATTGACAATGACCAATTAGCGAATCCACTGAGGTTGGATAAAAGTAAATAGGTACAGAACTATGGGAAATATCTGTAAATCTCCTTTCGGTGAAGCACTCGTCTTAATTCAAGAACATTGTCTTTATAATATGCACCGATACGGTATGAACCAAAACGCGCTTTGAAGCAATATTCATAACCTGTCATCTTTTCAAACCTACTAAGTTCCGCTATGGTAGCAGCATCAGGTAAGACCTCAAAAACAAAATTTTCTATTTCTTTCCTGCTTCTGTGAGGAACAAGAGAAAGGTCTTTCAGAAACCTCTTCTGATAAAGAACCTGCATGATTACTTCTTCTTTTTCAACTTCCGGTAATACACTTTGGCTTCTTCAGCGTTCAAAGGTTTCTCTTCGGCCTCCTTCATCAAGTGGAAAAGAGCATAGTTTTCCAACACCTCTTCAATCTTTTCGTAGGCTTCTATACTTAACTGGACAGCTACTTTCTTGTCTTTAGCATCCGTAACATAATGTGGTTTCAAGTGAAACATATTTTTGGTTTGATAAGAGTAAAGATAAAGATTTTCTTTTCAGCCTTTACATCGCCAATTCCTCCACCACCTCTTTCAAGTGCGGATATTCTTTCAATAGTTCTTCGCGCTTGGCCATTTCAAAATCGCGGAAATCGAAACCGGGAGCAACGGTGCAACTGACCAAGGCATATCCCTTCGCATCTTTCAGTTTAGAAGCAAACCAAAGCCCGGCAGGGATTACCGCCTGCGCAACTTCTCCGGTTTCGAGATTGTTGCCGAGATAAATATGATGCGCCTGTCCATCTTCGATGTAGGTGATTTCTAAAGTCTGCCCGCTGTGGAAGAACCAAAGTTCATCGGACTGAATGCGGTGGAAATGGGATATATCTCCATCCTCCAGCAGAAAGTAAATAGCTGTGCAACAGTTTCTTTCTTCTCCGTCGCGGTTCTTTACTTTTTCTGCGGAGCGATATGTTTCTTTATAATATCCTCCTTCGGGATGTGGGAGCATTTGAAGGTGGGAGATGATTTGTTTGGAATTTGACAATGTGTTGATTTGAGCATGTGATAATCAGACAATTAACTTGTTCGAGCCGGTGGTATCAAAATAAAACCTGAGATAGGTACAACAACAAGATTTATAAGATACCCAAAGAAAGCGAAGGTGACTACACCAGTCAAACATTTTGGCCCCTCAGATTGGCGGTTGTATGTCAATCCGAAAATGGAAATATAGATTGCCATAATCGGTACGATTAAACCAACCAAAAAACAAGAGGAAACTACTCCCCAATATACTCTTCGATCAATCCATTTCATTTTGCTACTAAACAATATGATAAAGAAAGGAGCCATTATCAATATGGCAGGAATAATAAGTCCAAAAAACAAAGCGAAAATCACTTTCATAATTCTTTTCCCCCAAAAATAACAATCCTCTTTTCCAATTTCCACATCAATGCGTCAAAAAAGCCTATCCATTTACATACAAAATGGACGGTGTTTTCGAACAAACACTTTATATTCTGCTGGAATCGGACACTTTTTTTCAAATACAATGTCCTTGTTTTCAAAAGGAGCCTATCTCATACCAAATTATAAGCCCTTTGCTACAGGCTTATATTGTCTATATTCCATAAAGACAATATAAATTTCAAAAAAACCGATTTCTCTTGCTAAAATATATTGTCTATACCACATATAGACAATATCATGCTCCAATTTAGGACCCTTAGTTAAATAATAATATTGTCTAAACAGGATATAGACAATATAAATAATGGTGCATGGCCGCTTTTGGGATGGAACATATTGTCTATACGCGGTATAGACAATATGTTTTTGAGGATTAGAACTGAATATTTCTCAAGACAATCCCTGTTCTATTAAACTACCGTCCTCTTCTGTCATAAAATAAGGATAGAAAGTTACCCATTGTATTGCTTTATTCAAAAAGTATCTATTAAATTTGAATTTATAAATCAAACTGTGGCGAGGTGGATGCTTTCCCGCAAATGTTTGATACTGATTAACAAAATAAAAAGACGATGAGCAAAGTAGTATTAGACCTTCGCAACACTTCACCGGTTCAGAAGCATGAAATCGCCCTGCTTATTTATAATTCGATGAAAGACAATCCCAACTTTCTTGATCCCAAGCCAACTTTAGCAGCTTTTAAAGCAAAGATGGATAAGATGAATGCTAAGATGGAGAAATTGGCTATCGCGAAGCAGGCTTTAAAAATTGCGTTGATTGAACAACGGAAAGCAAGCGACGAGCTGGCAAATACACTAAGACAAATGAGCTGGTATGTAGCAGTGGCCAGCAATGGCGATATGTTGAAGGCGCTCAGTTCAGGAATGAAATGGCGGAAAGCGAAAACAGCTTCGCCTGTTCCCCCGGTTTTGCAAAATCTTCGCGCACGGGCCACCAATAAATCAGGCGAAATTATTCTACTCTGGAAGGGAATCGCCCGGCGATATAATATATTCAGCTATGAGATTCGCTATACATTTTCTTCATCGGAGCATGCCAAATGGGTTCAGGGAGATAGTACCAGCGACCCTAAGTTGGTGTTTCAATCTCCCCGCCCTGGTGTAAAAATTTGGTTTCAGGTCCGCGCAACGAACGCTACCGGTGCCGGTCCATGGAGCAACAGGATTGGCATCGTTTCGCATGAGGAGGAATGAAAGCTATGATTCAATAACGCTACTTATCTCTCAAACGCCCAATAGCGGAATCGAGGGCAGATTTCATCTTGTCAACAGCTCCGCGCACGACCTGTTCATGGGTGTTGTCATGGTTAGTGACGGCGATGGGAGGAAGCCCGTTGAGACGCACTTCAATAACACAACGTTTGTCGTTTGGCGTGTTCTTACTGCCATTTTCGTCGGTCAGATGAACCTCTACGTTGGTGATTCTTTCTTCAAAACGGCTCAAGCCTTTGGTGATAAATTCGGTGAGCGATGTTACGTGTTCTTCTTTTCCAGATACGTTGTGGTCGGTGTTGAATTGAATGTTCATTTTGTTTGATTTTAATAGATAAAAAAGAGTTTAGGAATAGGTGTGAAGGTAGTGAAATATTTCAGGCAGGTGTACCTGCTTATAATAAATTGTGAAGATCAGATGGAGGTGATCGTGGCGATGGCGCTGTCGCTCAGCCCGTTGTCTTGGAGTATGATAAAGGTGTATCGCTCAACATTTCCCGAATCGCCAACGGTGTATCCATAAAATTGAGAGAAGGTTTGTGTGATGACATCCATTTCTTGTATGGTGCTATCGGCGCTGCCGTTGATGCTGCGCTGGATGATACATTTGCGAAGGAGTTGATCTACTCCGGCCTTGTAGGCATTGATGCCAAAAGTGGCGATGGTTCCGTGAGCAAGCACCGTATCAGAATAGACATATCCGGTACCGGCATAGAAGTTGATGACCGGAAGCGTGACTCCTGATTTCTGACAAGAGTAGAAGGTAGAGAACAGCGCGACGAGGATAAAATCGAAAACAGTTTTTTCATAAAGCATTTAGTTGCTGCGACAAACATAAACCTTCGGACTAAAACCCACAGAAAGGTTGGTGGGTAAAAAAGGATGCCACCCGATTTGGATGGCATCCGTAAATATTACCAGTTGAATCTGGCGGTGACGAAGAAGTTTCTTCCTGCGGCACTGAAACCAGAACCAAATGAACGATAGCGCATGTCCATGATGTTATCGCATCCCATATCGAAACCGAAGTTTTTATGAGGTTGAAAACCAATTCGAGCATTGAGGGTGAACCAAGCAGGCTCACCGTTAGGTGTCGCTTGTTTGAAGTTGTCCTCGCCCAGCATGTTGAAATCTTGCAGTCGCTTTTTTGCAGCGAACAAGGCAAAGAATTCGCCGCGCACCCATTTGTGTTTGGCGCGGAAACCTGCGCGTCCGTAGATAGGCGGAATATGGTCGAGCGGATAAGGCACACTGTCGGTAACGATTCTTCCGTAGGTATAAGTAACATTACCATAGAGGCTTATCCAATTGGTAAGATCAGCTTCTATATTGCCGCTCACACCGGCAATGTATGCTTTGCCCTCGTTAGTGCTTGTGATGACCTGACTCAAAGTCCCGTCATAATCAATGCTATCCTGCCCGTTGAATTGAGCTTTGTCATAAGTGATGGCCTGAATGAAATAGGTGTAGAAACCGGTGGCACTGATGCGAAGTTTATCGGAGAAAGATTTCTCGACTGTCAGTTCTCCGTTTAGGGTGTATTCCGGTTTCAGTTTGCTATTCGGCACGACCACACTTCCTTGAACACTTTCAAAAACCTTGCTCATGTCGTCCACATTCGGAGCGCGGAAGCCGGTAGAGAACAATGCCGCCAAACGAAATCCGGCACCGGGTTTTGCTACCAAACCTACATTGCCTGAAAGAGCATGGTAGTTGTTCTTGATTTCAGAATATGGCAGCGGATAGAAGTCCTGCGATTCGGGCGTGAGCGTGGAGTGCAACGCCACAAAATTGTATCGCAGTCCATCACTCAGAATCAATTTTGGACTGATTTGCCATTGGTGTGTGAGATAAACCGCCATATAGTTCATTCGGTTTTTCCCATCCGGATAACGGGTACTGGCTGCGATGGTGGTATCTTCAAATACATCGGTACCAAATGCTTTTGATTTGAGAAAGTTGAATTGTCCGTCTGCACCTAACACTACGTCATGAGCACCAAATTTCTTGCGAACGTCTGCATGAAATCCAATCACATTCACCTGCTCTATACGCGAGGTTTTGAACCTTTTTCCAAATCCGCGGTTATGGCGGCTCTCTTCAATGTTCTGGTAGTTGACCCCCAAACTGATGTTGTCTAACCATCCGGCATTTTTATAGTTGAATTCATAAGCAGCGAGCAATCTTCTTTGTGGGCCGTAGTACCACTCTGCATCTTTCAAAGTAGTGGGACTGGTCATTGCGGTCATCCTATCGTAGCGTGGCAGGTTGTTCGTGTTTGAAAATTGCACATTCAAAACGTGTGTGATGTTTTCGGATTGCTGGTACAAAAACTTCTGCAACAAATCGTATTGATAGAAAGCAGTTCCAGCTTGAACGGCAGGTACGCTGTTCTTAATGGTCGTGTCTTTCACGTACCTGTTATTGCCCAGCGAATCTTTTGCATACAACATCTTGGCATAGTATTCGCGGTCCCAGAATCCGGCGGTGGCGGGCGTTACATAGCTGCCCTGATGCATGTCGCCGAAATTGGAGAAGGTGGCAGAAGTAATGGAGCCGAATTTTTTACCGGCCAAACTAATATCCATGTGGCCGGTCATTTCATTATTAACGGTGCCATAGCGGAAGAATGCATTTCCTTTGGATAAGAAATTCTTTTCGCCTGAAAGTATAGGGTTCTTCGTTCGAAAATGAACTACACCTCCCAATGCGTCGCTTCCGAAAATAGTGGAAGATGGCCCATACAGAACCTCTACCCTATCCACCATGTTATTATCCACGGTTATAGAGTTTTGAAGATGTCCGGCTCGGTAAATTATGTTGTTCATACGAACCCCATCTACTACTAACAGCACCCGGCTGGCTTCAAAGCCGCGAAGCATCGGGCTTCCCCCTCCCTGCTGGCTCTTCTGCACAAATACCTGGCCGCTCATCGTCAAGACATCCGCAGAGCTTTGAGCATTCATCCGGCGAAGGTCATTGGATGTAATGACGTTGCTTTGCTGAGCAGCATTAGATTTAAGTCCTTCAAACTTGTTGACGGCAATGACTACCTCGTCTTTCTGAATTATTTTTTCTGTCGAGTCTATCTGCGCAAAGACCGAAGCGCCGCTCAACAGAATTAAGGAAATGGTTATTATTCTTTTCATGATTTTAGTTTTGATTAAAATAGATATAAGAGTTGTCACCAAGCGGATATCAGGCTATAAAAGGACATCCGTTCCTTCACGCTATGGGACAAAAAACAATAATGATCGAATACTAAGAAACCCGATCGGGCGGCGGAGAGAGGGGATTCACTATGAAAGAGGAGTATAAAAATGTTTCGGCAGAGTAAAAGGAATAAAGAAAAGCGGAAGCGAAATACTTAAATGAATCAGGATGGGCGATAAACTCCTTAATTACATCATAAAGCATAGTTCTCGTTGGCGATTGGCTATTATCCCCTTCCTGCTGCTGAAAAAACAAAGAAGCAAACCGCTCAATCAAATCAGCTTCTTTGGTGTCTTCCTCGACATATAGTAATACTTGATCTTTGTAAATCTTTATTTCTTCTACATCAAATAGCCGATTGTTGAGACGGAATTCTTTGTTCCTCTTAACCCAAGTGATGTTTTCAAATTCCACGTGGCTCATGGACATGAATGAAAGGTCCTCTTTTTCTAAATGAGCTAAAGATTCTTCCATCTCCTTCCTCGCTTCGCTCAGGTTCAGGATAAAGGCCGCGTAAAACCCGAAGAGATTCAACATTAAAACCGCGACAAAAGCAAGCGATAAAACTCGGCGCATGTGTGGCGCGAATGTAGAAAGAGGAGAGTTATTTCCTAATTAAAGACCATTCACACCTTTCTTGCATAATCGGTTGGCAATCCTTGAAAAGAATATCCTTAATATCGCATCATGAGCAAACCACTGATATTAGTTGTAAATGATGATGGAATCACCGCGCCCGGCATTCGGGCTTTGGTGGAGGCAATGAGTGATTTAGGAGAGGTGGTAATCGTCGCTCCTGATTCACCTCAATCCGGCATGGGCCACGCCATCACTATCAATAAACCTTTAAGATTGACGGAGGCAAAACATTTTGGCGACCTCCTGTCCTATCAATGTTCCGGCACACCGGTTGATTGCGTGAAGCTGGCAGTTGACAAAGTGATGCACCGCCATCCAGATTTATGCGTCAGCGGTATCAACCACGGGTCCAATTCTTCTATCAATATTTTTTACTCGGGCACAATGAGCGCCGCTGTGGAGGCCAGCCTCGAAGGCATTCCTTCTATTGGTTTTTCCTTATTGACTATCGACACGAAGCCGATTTTAAACCGGCGGCTCACTACGCCAAATTGATTGCAGAGCAGGTTTTGAAATTTGGCATTCCCAAGTACACTTTGCTTAATGTGAACATTCCTAAACTTTCTTTAGCCGAAATTAAAGGCATGAAAATTTGCCGACAAGCTCATGCAAAATGGGAGGAAGAATATCTTGAAAGACAAGACCCGATGGGCAAGCCTTATTTCTGGCTCACCGGTAAGTTTGTGAATTATGATCACGGGCAAGACACCGATGAATGGGCTTTGGCGAATGGGTATGTCAGTGTGGTTCCGGTGCAACACGATCTCACTGCACATCATGCCATCCCTTTCATCAACGAAAGTTGGAATTTCAAGAAGACCGATGTGGGAAATGAGTCGGTTCCGAGAGAGAGTGGCGATACTTTTAATTTCTAAATACACGACATGCTTGATAAAATTTTCAATCCCTCTCCCACCATTCACAAATGGGATCGTTTTTGGGTGGGCTTTCTGCCCGGAATGGTTGCCCCCTTGTTGGGTTTAGTGTTTTTCTACTTCCTCAACTTTCGGGAGTACACCATCGAATATTATCTCCAAATGGCTAGCTCGCCCACCGTGCTTTCTCCCATGTTGAGCTTCGGTGCCGTCATGAACCTGTTTCTCTTCTTTCCACTTATCTGGAAGGACTACTATAACGCTGCGCGCGGGGTGATTGGTGCCACTATTATTTATGCCATTCCCATAGCTATTATCAAATTCGTTTGATGATTTGTTTCCATAGCGCTGTCTGATGAAATACTACATCATTGCTGGCGAGGCCTCGGGCGATTTGCATGGTTCTCATCTTATCCGTGCTTTAAAGAAAGAAGACCCCGCAGCTGAAATTCGTTGTTGGGGTGGCGACAAAATGCAAGCTGCCGGTGGAACGGTTGTCAAACACATCCGCGATCTCGCCTTCATGGGATTTTGGGAAGTGGTGAAACATCTCGGAACTATTTTCGCCAATCTTCGCTTCTGCAAAAAAGATATACTGGAATATAAACCAGATGTAGTTATCCTGATTGATTATCCCGGTTTCAACTTCCGGCTTTTTTCATTTTTGAAACAGCACCGGTTCAAAATCTTCTACTACATCTCTCCGCAACTCTGGGCATGGAAAACATCGCGGGTTCACAAGGTGAGGGAATATGTGGACCGGATGTTTGTCATCTTCCCATTTGAAAAGGAGTTTTATGCAAAGTATAATGTTACAGTAGATTTCGTTGGCCATCCGCTGCTAGATGAAATAAAAGATGAGAAGCAGGATTTGCAAAGAGATAACAAAACCATCGCCATCCTCCCCGGCAGTCGGAAACAGGAGATTTCGTACTTACTTCCTGAATATCTTAAAGTAATTTCTGAATTCCCAGATTATCGTTTTGTAGTAACCGGTATGAGCAACATCGGTCGGGAGTTTTATGAAAACATAATCTCTGATACCCCTTGCGAACTGGTATTAGACCAGACATACTCCACCCTTAAACAATCCACCGCCGCTATCGTCACCTCAGGCACGGCAACTCTTGAAACAGCTCTTTTGGGAGTACCTGAAGTAATCTGTTATAAAGGAAGTTTTGTTTCTTACCATATCGCCAAAATGCTGATTAAGAATATCCGCTTTATCTGCATCGTCAATTTGATTTGTGATAAAAGGTGGTAGAAGAATTAATTCAGGATGAGGTGAACCGGGTACGATTGGTGAAAGAACTGCGCAACATTCTTACCCTCGAAGGCCGCGAACAAATTCTGTCCGGTTATGAATTATTGAAAAGCAAACTCGGCGAAGCAGGCGCTTCTGAAAGAGCCGCGAAGTTGATGGTGGGGTATTTGGGGAAGAAGAATAGCTGATTAGATTTATATTAAGTGCACCAACAAACAAATTGCATTACGGTTGTTGGTGATGTTCCATATATTTATTTCAATGGAGGAACTAAACATCAACAACGGCACGTGGGGGCCGGAGCCGGTTTGATTTTTACAATTTTTTGCATCTTACTAATGCCATTTGTATGCCTGACTTGGGACAATCTCCAAGTGACTTGGGGAAAGTACGAAGTACCTTAGGGAAGTTACCAAGTAACTTGGGGAAGGTACCAAGTACCTTGGGGAAAGTACGAAGTGACTTGGGCAAGGTAGCAAGTACCTTGGGGAAGGTACGAAGTACTTTGGGGAAGGTACCAAGTACCTTGGGGAAGGTAGCAAGTGGGTCTGTTCACTAAACTGTGTCAGGGTTAAAATTTGACACAGTTTAGTGAACAGACTCCTGTGGAAGCTACAGCGGCATTTTTTTATCCCAAACCGTTCTATGGAATCCACAGCCTCATTTTCCAAATAAATATTGGCTCTGTGGAATCCACAGAGCCAATATTTATTTGGAAAACAGCCTTATAGAAGGAAATGGAACGGTAAGAATCTTTGTTACTTCAGCGCAGTAATAGCTGCTGCTTCATCTGAATAAATCAGGAAAATGCTTTCTACTTTGGTGGTTTTGAGGAGTTTGCTGACTTGCTCGGGTAAATTGCAAAGGGCCAAGCGGCCACCAATATTTTTTGTCTTGGAAACTGCGTTTAACAACAAGCCTAATCCGGCGCTGTCCACATATTTCACGTCCATGAGATTGAACAACACGTTTTTGTTGCCAGTCCCAATATGTTGGGTAATCAGACCCATGACTTCGGTGTTAAACTGCATGCCCAGTATATTACCTTCGAGGTAAATAACCAGTGTTCCTTCTTTGTTTTCGCTTTTCATAAGGGGGGAATTTTAATACTAAGGTAAAAATTATGATGATATATCCTTGTTTACGGTAATAAAAAGATTTGGTTGCACCGGCTACCACGGAACCGGTACCGTTTACAATTCAGGAATTTTTTTTCTTTTCACAAAACCAGCTGTATTAACAGAAAGGGTGAAATAGTTGAGCGTTTGCCCCTGAGCCATAGGTTGCAGCGCATAGTTGAAATCAAATTGACGTATGTTTATCCGCAAGCCGAAAGAAAAACCGGGCAAGCCCCTCCTCGTAGCCAGCCTGAGCTCCTGCTGACGAAGGTGGTTATAGGCTACATGGAGAAAAACCACTTTTTTGATATTCACCTCCAGTCCGATGATGATATGTCTGAATAGTTTATCGGCAAAATATTTTTTCTCCTTGGTGCTGGTATCGGCAAAGAGATCGCTATTTTGAGATTCGGCAGGGTCGGTGTAGCGGATATTCCAGCGATATAGGTCGTGGAAAGTAAGATGAAAACGGAAAGGCACATGCTTGAAACCAAAAGCAAACCCTGCCTGCAAATCAAAAGGTAAAGGTTCGCGCACGCCCCGGTTGTATGCCTTGAACTGGGTACCGATATTTTTGGCAACGATAGAAGCCGTCAGGAGATGTGCGGTGTCGTGCAACATCACCGCAAAGTCGGTGGCCATACCTATAGAACTCCAACCGGCTAATTGAGAATAAATGAATTTAGCGTTCACTCCTGCCGAAAAAAGTTTTCCAAACTGATAACCGTATCCGGCATAAATATTCATCTCTCCAGCATTGAAACGGCCCGTAACATTTCCGGCTTCATCCGTTTCTTTGAATTTACCGTAAGCGACATATTGCAAACCAAAGCCAAAGGTTCCGGGAATTTTGAAGCGGTGGGCATAGCTCAAGTTTCCAAAATTGATTCCACCCGGATAAGCGGTCGTTCCAAAAGCAACGCGGCGGTGCATCAGGGGGTTTAAGGAGGCAGGGTTAGATAGTTGCGTGGTCAGGTCCTGGTCAAAAAGGGTCACGTTGGTTCCTCCCAAAGCCGTCACCCGTGCGGATGGAGAAAGAGATAGAAATTCATAAGTGCTCTCCCCTCCTATTTGTGCAGAGGAAATAAGTACCGTCAAAAATAAAACCGAGAATAATAAAGCCTTCTTCAAGCGCTGAGAAATTTCGACGCTAATAAACAGAAAGGCTTTGAGATTATTGTGTGTAGTGAAAATTAATTATTCAATAGCGTTTCTGCCACTTATGCAACCGAATGTTTTTTCTCTTCTTTTCCGTTCGTGGTTAGAAAAGAACTGATCTCAATTCCATTTTTAATACGGGTTTTCATCAGGGCTAACTCTACCACTTCATCCATCGTTTTCACATAATGGAACTTCAAATTTTTTAGATAATCCTGATTTACCTGCTCCACATCTTTGCGGTTGTGTTCGCACATGATTATTTCTTTAATCCCGGAACGCTTGGCTGCCAGTATTTTTTCCTTAATCCCACCAACAGGCATCACCTTTCCCCGTAAAGTAATTTCACCGGTCATGGCCAAAAAGGACCTAACTCTCCTTTGCGTGAACAAAGAAGCAAGCGAGGTCAAAATAGTTATCCCGGCGCTCGGTCCATCTTTTGGAACCGCCCCTTCAGGGAAATGGATATGGACATTCACCTTGCTGAATATATCAGGATTGATTTGAAGTTTAGCGGCATTGGCTTTCAAAAAGGTCATAGCCGTCGTCGCTGATTCTTTCATCACATCGCCTAAGTTACCAGTCAAAGTCACTAAACCGGTTCCCTTGCTCAGCGTAGATTCAATGAAAAGAATATCGCCACCTACCGAAGTCCAAGCCATGCCAACGGCAACACCCGGAATGTTTTCTTCGGTGTAGATGCTCTTGTCGAACTTCTCCGGGCCCAGGATTTTGATTAAATCATCTGGCCTCACTTGAGGCTGATATTTTTCTTTCAGCGCTACCTTCTTAGCGACATAGCGCATGATAGCGGCCAATTGACGATCTAATTCGCGAACTCCGCTTTCCTTGGTATATTCCTCAATCAAACGTTCCAAAGTTTTATTGCCTACCTGAACCTGTTTGACTTTCAATCCATGATTGCCAATCTGTTTGGGAAGTAAATGTTTGTTGGCAATTTCAATTTTCTCTTCCACTGAATAACCTTCTAAGGGGATAATCTCCATCCGGTCGCGTAAAGCCGGTTGAATCGTTTGCAAAGAATTGGCTGTGGCAACGAAGAGGATTTTACTTAAATCGTATTCCAGTTCCAGATAGTTATCATAGAAGGCATGATTCTGTTCCGGGTCTAAAACTTCGAGCAAGGCCGAACTCGGGTCGCCTTTGTAATCTGCACCCACTTTATCTATCTCATCGAGAATCAAAACCGAATTAGAACTGCCGGACTTCTTCAGGCTTTGAATAATCCGACCGGGCATGGCACCGATGTATGTTTTGCGATGGCCGCGTATCTCGGCTTCATCATGCAAACCTCCCAACGAAATGCGAGTATAGTTTCTTCCCAAAGCCCGAGCGATAGATTGTCCTAAAGAAGTTTTTCCCACTCCCGGAGGGCCTACGAGGCAAAGAATCGGAGATTTTAAATCACCCTTTAATTTCAACACCGCCAAATATTCTAGGATGCGCTCCTTCACTTTTTCCAAACCATAATGGTCTTTGTCCAACACCTTCTTGGCGTGTTTGATGTCAAAATTATCTTTGGTATAAACTCCCCAAGGCAACTCTAAAATTAAATCTAGATAATTCAGCACCACAGAGTATTCTGCCGCAGCAGGATTCATCCGTTGTAATTTGTCCAATTCCTTATCTACTTGCTCCTTCACCTTGAGGGGCAATTTCATCTTAGATGACTTTTCACGCAAGCGGTCAATGTCTTTATCGGCAGAATTCATGCCCAATTCATCCTGAATTGTTTTTAACTGCTGGCTCAGGAAATAATCGCGCTGTTGTTTATCCAATTCCTGACGTACCTTTCCCTGAATCTGGTTCTTCATCTCCAACATTTGGATTTCCTTATTCAGGTAATCCAACACTAGCTTCACGCGCTCTTTTAAATCAGCCACCTCTAAGAGCGATTGCTTTTCGCGGGTAGATAAATTCAGGTTGGATGAAATAAAATGAAGCATTGTCACCGGGTTGGCGATATTCTTTAAAACAATCGCCGCCTCCGACGGAATCTGGGGATTCAACTTCACAATATTGCCCGCCAAATCTTTAATAGTCATCAGCGCTGCCTCAAATTCCTTGTCGTTTTTTGGCATGATATCATGCAACACTTCTATTCTGGCACGGATATATGGCTCGGCATGAATTAATTCAACTGCGGTGAAACGCTGTCTTCCTTGAATAATAGCCGTAGTGGAACCATCCGGCATTTTTATCATGCGCAGAATCTGTGCCACCGTGCCCGTCATGAAAATATCTTTGAACTCCGGCTCTTCTACATTTCCGTCAATTTGTCCGACCACACCAACCAACTTGTCCGCTTTATAGGCTTCTTTGATAGCTGTTATGCTCTTGTCCCGCCCAATCGTAATGGGTAAGACTACCCCTGGAAAAAGAATAGTATTGCGCAAAGGCAATAAAGGAAGCTCTGTAGGTATTTTTAGGTCCTTTCCATCCACGCCATCCTCCTCCGGGAGAAGTGGCAGCATATCAAAATCATCATCACTAATCGGTTGTTGGAAGAAATCCATCATGTCCATATTTCTAAAATTCAAGCCTCAAAAATAACAGAATCAGAGGTAAGTCAATAGCCATGCCAAACTATTGAAGCAGACAAAATTGGCAGGAAGGTTTGATTGATTAACTACCCAACGAGGTATAATACCCAAATATAGGGTAAGGTGGTCAGGAATATCAGTAAAATAAAATTGTGTCTGAGTTTACTTCTAAAACCAAGTGAGAATGCAGATAGTAATAGCTAAAACAAGCGCGCCAACAATGCCCTTATAAAGTAGTTGCTCTGATAAACTCTGGCTAAAGTGTTGTTGTTCATTTCCGCGTACGGAGAAATTAGAATTTTTCATGGGTTAATTATTCAGTCAAAATTAAGGGCGCTGGCAAGTTTGGGAGTGGTCAAGCATAGGGTCATTTCACACAACATATAAAGAGGTGTACGAAAGATTAGTCAGAAGGTTTCGTGATCATAGGCATTCCGGAATCCACTGAAAAAACCTTGGGTACTTTACTTTCCCAGGAATATAATGGTGGCAAAACCAAGTTAGACTACCCTTCTTTTCAATGACTTAACTAGAAGATAGGTTAAAGAACCTGAAAGAAATGCCAAAATAGTTGCCAAGGTGAAACTACCTATCACATATTGAAATACGTTTTGCTGAAGTATTTCAGGTTTAAATTGTTGGCTTAGATTCCAATTCATGTTATTTCCACCCAGCCAAATCCGGCCACACTGATAACTGGCGAAAACAATAATGGGAATCATGGGCGGAATACTGATATTGGAACTTAGAATGCTCAATCCTTTGTTTAATCGGAACACCCAAGCAAAGAAAAGGACAAACCAAATTTGGAAACCCCAAAACGGCGTAATGCCAAAAAAAACACCATTTGCCACCGACCAAGCTTTTACTTCGGCGGTTTCGTGTGAGCGTATCAGGTAATCCTCCAACAAGGCATTGAAATTTTTGGAGAAAAGCGAGCGAACAAAATCTCGGGGCTTGATATATGCAAAGGTCCAGAAGACAAGAACTGTGTTCAATACGCTGATTCGTGAAAAGTCTTTGAAAGGTCGGAAATGAGAGATACGTTCATCTGCAGACGGATAATATACTTTCACCGAAATTGTAATGACATCCAAACCATTCCATGCACCGCGCACAATAACCTCAATCTCAAATTCATATTTGCGGGTAAAAAAACGAATCTTCTCTAATTCACGAATTGGGTACAAGCGATAGCCGGATTGGGTATCAGGCAGAGAGATACCCGTTTCAAGATTAAACCAAAAATTGGAGAACTTATTACCAAAACTGCTTCTGCCCGGCACAGAACTTTGCTCCATATTTCGGGCACCAATGATAATTGCATGCTTATTCTTCTCCAACGATTCAAGCATCGCAGGCAGGTCGTCAGCAAAATGTTGACCATCTGAATCAAGGGTGATAGCGTAATCGTAGCCATTTTTTCTTGCCAAATCGAATCCCTGACGAAGCGCCCAGCCTTTACCCACATTTTTCTGGTATGAATAAACCTTGACCGCAGGAAATCCCATTAATATTTCTGAAGTGTTATCAGTAGATCCATCGTTTACCACAAAAACATCATCGCAATATTCCAATACCCCCGAGAGAACCGATGCAATGGTGACACCGTTGTTATAAGTAGGAATCAGCACACAACAGCGCAGGTCTTTAAACTTTTGCCGATAGTTGTGTTGGTCCATTAATGAACTTCACCTTTAAAACGAAAGAATATTTCCTCCGGCGTAGAATAAGTGGCCGATATATACAGTTCATTGCCCTCCTCCTTTTCAATCTTGATATCCATCATCAGACGTTCCACTTTTTCAGGATTTAGCAAAGCCAGAAATTTAATATGATGAGCACGTTTGATTTCAACGTTTCGTTGCAACAGATGAGAAAGCGTCTCCATCAACATCTGCGTTTGGCAAACACCAGGCACCACAGGTAAATGAGGAAAGTGCCCTTTAAAAATAGGGTGCTGAGCATCAACAGCTACTTCCACGCGAAAATTCTGTTCATCTCTGTCAGATTGAAGGATTTTGAAGAAAGTTCCAAGTAGCATGTCGAAAGCGCTGTATTTTGTTTAAGGACTAAATTAGGAAATGGATGGATGATTGAAGTATTGCAATAATAAAGAGAATTACCTGACGGCAAAGAGAGAATCGTTGATCTGGGTATTTATCTCCTTGCCACTAAAGGTGAGAACAGTATTGTCACCGGAAGGTTCGTTCATCTCAATTCGCAAAGCGGTGAAATCCTTTTTTTCTAAAACAAGAACAATTGTTGAAAGAAATTTCTTTAGCGCGTTTGTTAAAGGCGTCAATTCAACCTTTACTAAAGTTGAATTTTCGAAAAAGCGGGAAGAAAAATCACTCCCCGAAAACAACGTGCTGTTAATTGATCCAAGGATGACGTCATTCAGTTGTCGGAAAATACGATTGCGGTGTACATCTATCTGACTTGATTTCTTTCCGTCCGCCACTAGCATCTTTCCATTATTCATGACTAGCAGGTTTTTCTTTGGCTGCAAATATTCCAACCGTATCTTTCCCTCTTTCTTGAAATAAAATTTTCCTTGCGAAGCCGCTTTGTCAACAAGCATACTAAGATTCTTTTCCTGTTTAAAATTGCATTGAATGGAGGTGATTTTCTGCGAGGCCTCCGTAATCTCTTTCCGCGTAATAGCCTCATCCTTCACCGGAACAAAAGATTGAGCCGACGAAGAAAGGCAGGAAAAAAGAAGTAACGCAAGTGAAATGATTGGTCTCATATCGAGTTAAATTAAGAATTTACATCGAGCAGTTTATCCAAAGAAACGAATCTATAACCACGCTCTCGAGCCTCGCAGATAAGTTTAGAAAGAATGCTAATGGTATGCTTTCCCCAGTCATGAAACAGAATAACATCACCGTTCTTTAAGTTATTAAGCGTCTTTACCAGCAACTGTTCTGGTGATTTGGCAACCGTATCATACGTGCGCAAACTCCATCCAATACTGGTAAACTTTTGTTCCTGAATAACTTTAGCAATTGTTGGATTGGTTACCCCATAAGGTGGGCGAAACAATTTTGGCGACAAACCGGTCACTCGATTTATCTCTTCATCGCATCGTTTCAAATCATCTATCATTTTCTTATTTCCATTCAGTGAAAACCAGAACCCATGATCAAAACTGTGATTGCCAATTAGGTGACCTTCCTTTGCCATTCTTTCAAGCAATGATTCATTACCTGAAATATTCTTTCCAATCAAAAAGAAGGCAGCAGGCACCTTCTCGACTTTCAGTATATCTAGCACCTCCGGAGTAAAGTTTTTTAAAGGCCCGTCGTCAAAGGTGAGGGCTATTTCCTTTTTAGCCCGGCTCCCATGACAAAGCGATTCGGTGAAATAATTTAGACGAATGAAGTAACTGCCTAAAAAAGTGATGAATAGAAAAGTCAAAACCAGAATCAAATAAAGATACCAAGGTAAGTCAACCAGATAGTCCATTCCAATTAAAACAAGCAAGGCCAACACAAAGACTATGCGGATATACCGATGTTTAAACATGAGCAAAGAGCATCAGTGAATGATAACCCAAATAGCAATTGTAGAAGAGGATATTTCGGGGTCTTCTGTTTTGGTTTTTCAGAATGACCACTTCGGGAATCTGTTGAGTTTTCATCATCTGGGCTGCCAGCCAAAAGGCAAAAGCGGAAGAAGTCATGTATTCGCCGCAAAGGTGCTTGTAGGCAACGATAGTTTGTTCTGAAAAAAGTTCAGCATTCAACTCATCAGCGATTCGGTCTGATATATTATCACCCGACACACCACTAATTACTGTATCTAAGTTCTTTAATCCTATATTGTTCTCCTTCAGGAAAGTTAAAATGCGCCGGACTATATCTTCCTTTCCATCCGGTTTATAAAATGTACTATTGTTTACCAGTGTGCCGTAGGAATTATCATTCCGTTGCTTTGAAAGCACAAAAAAAGCAGCTCCCTCACCGGCTATGACACCTTCACTCTTTTGCTTAAGAATATTAAGACTGCTGCAAGGTTCATTTCTCAATTCTTTCGCCACTAGCATCGCAGCATATTTATAATCGCTGATTTCGTCATAAGCGCCTACTAAAATGTTGTCTAAGTTTTCGGCAGCAATCAGTCTCGCATCGGTTAAAGCGCTTTCAAATGAAAAGCCGCGGTTGGAGAACGTATTATTATGCGCATGACATTTCGTGAGCAGGGCGATATTGGAGCTAATCGTGTTATGTGTAGATTGAATAAATGCCGTAGGACTCACCGTAGTTTCATCCGATTCAATCACATGGCGCAGAAACTTTTGTGAGATTTCCGGTAATCCCAAAGCAGAGCCAGTACTAATCGCTCCGGGGGTAATTATCCCTGCATCCTTCAACGCCATCAAACCAGAAGCAGAACCATATTTCATCAGCCGTCCCATTCTTCGAGCTGCGGCATCGGCGAATAAACCCGCATAATCCGGCTCGATGCATGACAGACGATTCACCATATATTCTTTCACCTCCTTAAGAAACACTTGATTATCGTAAGTATGTTGCGGCGAGATGCAACTCATACCATTAATGTAGAGTTTCATCCTTTTACTTTTGAAAAAATAAGCGATGAACAATTTCCGCCAAAGCCAAAGGAATTAGACATCACATGATTAACTTCCTTGTTCTCCTTCAGTTTAGTTACCGGAACAAAATCCAACTCCTTCATCTTTGTTTGAAAACGAAGATTCGGAAAGATGACTCCTTCTTCCATAGCCATAAGGGAAAATACCGCTTCAATACCTCCGCTGCCTCCAAGGGTATGTCCGGTAAATGTCTTTGTAGAACTCGCATCGGGCACCTTTCCGAAAATCCTTTGAATCGCCACCCCTTCCGATAAATCATTATTCGGCGTGCCGGTGCCGTGCAGGTTAATATAATCTATATCCTTCGGATCCAGTCCACTCATCTCTAGTGCTTTCTTCATCGCCAGAAAATTCCCTTTCCCTTCAGGCGAAGAAGCCGTTTGATGAAAAGCGTCGTTCGCATTTGAATATCCGCTCAATACAATTTCAGGCATTTCCGCTAGTGTAGCTGCTACCTTTTCCGAAACCAGCACGACGTATCCGGCGCCTTCCCCCAAGTTTAATCCCTTCCGGTTTTCATCATAAGGAGTACAAGGATTAGAATCTAGAATCATAAGCGAGTTAAAGCCATTGAGCGTGAAACGCGAGAGCGCATCTGCACCACCTGCCAAAACAACGTCAAGCAAATTATTCTTAATCATTCTGGCACCATACATCAGGCTGCTGGATGAAGAAGAACAGGCTGTGCTGATGGTAGTGATATGGTCTTTGATTCTCAGTTTATCAGCTACCAATTCTGTGACATATCCGGTGTCGTAATTCACCTCATCAATCAACTTTTCCGATGAAGAATCGGCCATATAATCTCCAAAGATATCCTCGGTTTTATCCATCGCGCCAACGGTGTTGGCGGAAATAAAACCTACTCGCCATCTTCCAATTTCAGGGATGGCAGCATCTTTCATTGCCTCCTCGGCAGCAATCATACTCAATAAAGCTGTCCGTGGCGCTTCTTCACTTAAACCCGATAGCTTTGCTAACTCTCTATTATTCAATTTCACCTCAGCCGCAGGAATTTTTCCACCGTAATTAGTGGTCAGCACCGAAATCTTTCCTATGCCTGATTGACCCGTACGAAATGAAGTTAGCGTTTCAGAAACACCCTTACCGATAGCAGAGATGACTCCTTTGCCCGCTATAAATACCCGCATGGAATCTTGTAAAATTATTGTGGTTTGTTTGCCTGAATGTAATCAGCGATAGACTTGACAGACGTAAATATTTTGGGACCATCTTCTGGATTTACCAACTTGATGCCATATTTCTGTTGCAATAATACAATTAGCTCCAGCGCATCAATCGAATCGAGACCCAACCCTTCGGCAAATAAAGGCTCATCATTGCCAATATTTTCTGGCTTAATGTGTTTCAAGTTCAGTTGTTCTACAATCTGCGCCTTTAAGGTTGCTATCAAATCACTCATTAGACTTAAAGATTTTGTTTAAAGTTGCTGAATCGTGTTTCAGCGAATGTTTATGCTCTACTTTCTCTACCAAATAAAAATAAGCCTCTGCTTTGCCATTGTAGTAGTTTGCCCACCCCGAAATACAGGATTTTATTTTTCCTGTTTCAAAAAGCGAGTCCACATAAGCCGACTGAAACAGAGGGTCAAATATATCAAAAACAAAACAGGCTGTTTCGCCCTTCACCTGATGACGGATACACAATTCCCCGATCAGCACATTCGGTAGCGTATAAACGAAAAGCGAAGGACTGGGGGTTCCGGCTATGCTCTCTTCATAACGAATATCTGTATCCAGACTTGAATCTGCATTAGAAATAAAAATTCCCAACTCTTCGGGTGCCAAACCCGCCTTCCAGTCTTGATTTTTCAATAGAATTTCTGCTGCCAAAAACCCCGTTTTGCACAGTTGATCCATCTTGAAGAAACGGGGATAGTTCATCTCAAAAAACTCATAAACCTGATCCAGAAAACCAGTTTCAGCACTGTTCTTGTCCTTATAAAGCAAGTTCCCTTCTCGCCAAACCTCCTGGTCCCGAATGACAACATAAGAAGAAATAAAACAGTTCTCTTTCATTTTAAACAGCCTGCAAGAAAGAAAATATGAGGATATGGACGATGTATCATTAACCAAAACAGATGATAGCCAGTCCAAAGATAAGTTTCATACAGGGAGGCTACTGCCTACTTTTAGAATTAATGTAACAGAGGAATGAAGATGCCAACCGGATTCTATCTATCCTTTAGCCTCACATCAAGAAACTCCACAATCTCCCTTTCCTGTTTTGGCTCAAACCAGTTAACCCCAGCATCTTTTTTAAACCAAGTCAACTGCCGCTTGGCATAATTGCGGGTGTTTTGTTGTATGAGTGCCACGGCTTCGGGCAAAGACATTTTGTCTTCTATAAAATCAAAGAGTTCAGCATAGCCCACTGTATTTAATGCGAGCAGTTTTTTGTGCAGATATAGTTGCTTGACTTCATCGAGCAGCCCTCGATTCATCATATCCTCTACTCTTTGATTGATTCTTTCATACAGTTTTTCTCTATCCATGTTCAACCCGATTTTAATCGGTATGAAATTCCGCTCTGCTTTTTTGCCAATGCGCTGTTCTGAATACTTTTTTCCGGTAGTGTAGATTATTTCTAAGGCTCGTTTCAAACGAACAGGATTTTTTTTATCCACCACTGAAAAATATTCTGGGTCTAAGCGCTCTACCTCTTCCTGTAACCAGCCTAATTCTTTTTCATTCAAAAATTTTCTGGCTGTCCAAAGTTGGTTGTCGTCTGTCTTTTCAAATTTATCAAAACCACTGCACACTGCATTGATGAACAAACCCGAACCGCCCACCATCACCGCAATATCCTTCTTCTCATAGTATTTGTCCAGAAACTCCAGCACCTCCGCTTCATATTTGCCCGCGCTATAGTTTCGGGTATGGATAGAAATGTTGTTGATGAAGTGATGCGGCACTTCTTCTAGTTCTTTCTCAGAAGGCTTCGCCGTGCCTATATTCATCTCCCGATAAAACTGTCGTGAATCTGCCGATATGATTTCAGCATCATAGTGTTTCGCAATGTTGATAGCTAAGGCAGTTTTGCCAATAGCCGTCGGGCCGCAAATCACAATCAGATATTTCCCCTTCGCAGACACGCGATAAACATAAACAATCTGATAATTGTCATGGCTGTGGTGGCCCATTTCTAAAAACAAAAAAGGCGCTCCGGTTAAGGAAGCGCCTTTTAATATACGGATAGATAATACTTAAACTGTAGGCAGGTTCACACGAATCAGGCATAATTCGCTGAAGTTGTTATAACCCGCATGGCTCAAGGTAGCGATACGAAAATAATATGTCAATCCCGGTACAAGGTCGGTAATAGTCGCCGAAGCCTTTGCCGCTTCTATTACTATCGGCCAGCCTTCAGAAGGGTTCATAGAGACTTCGATACGATAGCCCGTCTTTTTCGCAACCGCATCCCATCTCAGTTCAACAGTACCGAGCAGACCACCGTTCAACGCTTTCACATTATCCGGTGCAGGAAGAAAGCCAAGTGGATTTTTCATATCGTTCACATCCATGCCGCTGGTGATAATGATTTCCGGGTTGCCGCCCGAAGTGTACTGCACATAGTATTGCAGCTTTTGCATGATCTCTTCCAGATCCTTCCTTCTGGCATTGCGCACAATGGTCTTGGCGCGAGAGCGATCCATCGCCTGTTCCGCCACAGCCAGCGCATCAATAGCGATGGTCACATCGGCCAGCGTGGGGTTGGGATCGGGGAAGAATGCATTACCAGTCATCTTGGTAACGATGTCCCTCGCCTTTCCGATTTGCTGCAGCGGCGTTAGGTTGGTGAAGTTCAACTTTACGTTAAACAAAATAATTGCGAACAATTCAGCGGCTTCTGCTTTCGAAGCCTTCTTCATTGCTTTCTTGATCTTCAGAAGTTCTTTCTTCTTATAGACCTTCATTTGAAATAAAGATTTCATGTGGTTAAAAAATTTAAGTAAAAAATAGAAACCCGTCTTTACCAGATTTCACCTCCATTGCTTGCCGGCCTTTCTTTTTTTTAAAGCCGCTTCTGCGCCGTTGGTGAGTTCATATACGCCACCTCCCCAAAAAGTGTTTCAGGCCTTGAAAAATATTTTTGCGATAAGCGGCGATAAAAAACGCTGTATATATAATAAGGTATAAAATCACCGGAACCGGTGCTGGAACCGGTTTTATTTTTCACATATTTTTGCATTTTACAAATGTCATTTGTATGCCTGACTGTGGCAAGTCACCAAGTGACTGTGGCAAGTCACCAAGTGACTGTGGACAGTCACCAAGTGACTGTGGTAAGTCACCAAGTGACTGTGGCAAGTCACCAAGTGACTGTGGACAGTCACCAAGTGACTGTGGTAAGTCACCAAGTAACTGTGGACAGTCACCAAGTGACTGTGGACAGTCACCAAGTAACTGTGGACAGTCACCAAGTGACTGTGGTAAGTCACCAAGTGATTGTGGACAGTCATCAAGAGATTTGGGGAAGTTAGCTCGTGCTTTGGGCTAATCAGGTGGTAATTTGCTCACTTTTAAGGGAAAATTGAGTGAAAATGGTTGTTGGTGGTGGTAGTTCTCGCGCTCTTGTTGGAGTTTTAGCTTTCAAATAAGAATAACAGAGCAAGCGCCACCAACAAACAATTCGCATTATGGTTGTTGGTGACGGTCGCTATATTTATTTTTCAAAGGATGAACTAAACACCAACGGCACGAATCAACAACTATCAACCAGCAACCTTCAACTAACCCTTCACGGGTTTCAGTCCCAACTTCTCCCCCAGTTCCAGCATCATCCTAAAAGCCTCTTCATAATCATTTCGGATTTTGCCTTCCAGAATCGCTTCTTTGATTTCTTCTTTAATGATGCCGATTTCTTTGGATGGCTTGATGCCAAAGGTTTCCATAATCAACTCACCGGTTACCGGTGGCTGAAAATTTCTAACCTGATCTTTTTCTTCTACCTCCTTCAATTTCTCACGAACCATTTCAAAGCGCATGAGGTAACGTTTTACCTTTTCGCGATTCTTCGAGGTGATGTCTGCTTCGCAAAGCATCATCAGGTTTTCAATGTCATCACCGGCTTCAAACAACAAACGCCGCAAGGCAGAGTCCGTAATCTCTTCTTTGGTTAAGGCAATGGGGCGCAGATGCAGGAACACCATCTTGCGCACAAACTTCATTTCGGCACCCATCGGCAATTTCATTCTTCCGAAAATCTTTGGCACCCATTTGCTGCCCAATACTTCATGTCCATGAAAAGTCCAGCCCTGACCTGCTACAAATTTCTTGGTTGGCGGCTTGGCAATGTCGTGAAGAATCGCCGCCCAGCGCAGCCATAAGTCCTTGCTTGTTCTGGTTAAATTATCCAGCACTTGAAGGGTATGGTAAAAGTTGTCCTTATGGCCCTTGCCTTCATAATTCTCCACCCCTTTCAGGTTTTGCATTTCAGGGAAAATTAGTTTCAATAAGCCCGACTCTTCGAGCAGGATAAAACCTATAGAGGGCTTTTTTGCCAAAATAATTTTGTTCAATTCATCTGTGATCCGTTCCTGAGAAATGATCGCAATACGTTCTGCATTCTTTTTAATAGAAGCAAAAGTTTCAGGCTGAATGGTAAAGTCTAATTGTGTGGCAAAACGAATCGCCCGCATCATCCTCAGTGGGTCATCGCTGAAAGTGATGTCCGGGTCGAGGGGTGTGCGGATGATTTTGGCCTCCAAATCTTTCAAGCCATCAAAAGGGTCAATCAGTTTGCCGAATGTTTTTTTGTTGAGGCTTACCGCCATCGCGTTGATGGTAAAATCACGACGCAACTGGTCATCTTCAAGGGTGCCTTCCTCCACTACCGGTTTGCGCGAATCTCTTTGGTAAGATTCTTTTCGCGCGCCTACAAACTCTAAATCCAAATCTTCCCAACGGAAATGAGCCGTGCCGTATGTTTTAAACACCGTGACATTCAGTTGTGGGTTTATTTTTTTTGCTGTGGCTTCTGCTAAGTCCATGCCATTGCCAACGCATACAAAATCAATATCCTTACAATCACGTTGAATCAATTGGTCGCGTACATAGCCGCCAACGGCATAGGTTTCAAGCCCAAGCTCTTCGGCAGCTTCGGATACAAAATTAAATACCGGATGGGCGAGGGAAATATTCTTATTCACGCGTCAAACCTACTTGAAAAAGGAAAGAAGGCAAAGAGAATATATAACTTATCTTCTTCTGCCGCCAAAGCCAAGAACACCCAACAAGCCACGGGTTACTTCGCGAATCACCATTTTACCTGTAGTGCTTTTTGCAAAATCACCGAGGGCACCTACACCTTTCTCTACCGTACTTTTTTCTGTTTGTTGAGAAGGAATGGCCGTCTTACCGCTTTCGGGATTATTCTGAACGGGGGAAGAATTGATTTTTCTATTAAGCATTTCAAAAGCGCTATCGCGGTCAATCACTTCATTATACTTTTTTACTAGCGAGGAGCGGTTGTTGATGGCATCTATTTCTTGCGGAGTGAGAATATCCATTCGGGAATGAGGTGCTTGCAACAAAGTAGCAGCCAAAGGCGTGGGATTTCCTTTTTCATTCAAAACAGTAATGAGTGCCTCTCCCATTCCGAGCGATGTAAGCAAAGTTTCGGTATCATAGAAATCGGTCAGCGGATAGTTTTCTGCCGTCAACTTGATTTGCTTCCGGTCTTTGGCGGTGAAAGCCCGTAGCGCATGTTGCACTTTCATCCCTAACTGCGCCAACACATCATCCGGGACATCAGTTGGATTTTGGGTGCAGAAGAAAACCCCCACTCCCTTAGAGCGAATGAGTTTGACAATAGTTTCTATCTGGTCGTGCAGTGCTTTGCTCGCCTCTTCAAAGATTAAATGCGCTTCGTCAATGAATATCACCAGCTTCGGCACCCCGCTATCGCCTTCTTCTGGAAATGAAGCGTAAATCTCTGCTAACAAGCTCAGCATAAAAGTAGAGAATAACTTCGGCCTGTCCTGTATATCCGTGAGGCGAAGAATAGAAATTATTCCTCTGCCGTTTTCATCTATCCGCACTAAATCATCCACCTCAAAGCTCTTTTCACCAAAGAAAATTTCAGCGCCTTGTTGCTCCAGCGTAATGATGCCACGCAGAATGGTGGAGACGGTCGCGGTCGAAACTTTACCATAGTTCTCCTCTATTTCCTTCTTTCCCTCGTTGGTCAGATAGTTCAATACCTTTTTAAAATCCTTCAAATCCAGTAGCGGAAGTTTATTGTCGTCGCAATATTTAAAAGCAATCGAAACGACTCCTTCCTGCACATCATTCAGACCTAAGATTTTAGAAAACAGAACAGGCCCGAACTCCGAAACCGTTGCCCGCAGGCGCACCCCATTCTCTTTTGAAAGGGTGAGGAATTCCACTGAGTTACCCAGTGCTGTCCACGGTGTCCCTATTTTCTGGTGCCGCTCTTCAATTTTAGGATTAGCCGTTCCAGCAGCAGCGATGCCCGACAAATCGCCTTTAATATCCATCACGAGTACCGGTACGCCTTTTGCGGACAACTGCTCGGAGATTACCTGCAATGTTTTTGTCTTTCCGGTACCGGTAGCGCCTGCTATCAGTCCATGCCGGTTAAAAGTTTTAAGCGGTGCCTTCACCTGCAAACCCGCTACGGCCTCTCCGTTCAGCATCGCAGCACCTACAACAATATAATCGCCTTTACAATCATAGCCCGTTGTTAAGGCTTCTTTAAATTTTTCTATGTCTGCCATTTGTCTGCTTCATTTATGAAAGCGCGAAAGTATGGATTTTATAAGCCATTCAGATATATTGATTTCGTGTTGTTTATTGCAAGGACCAATGTTCTATGAAAATTCAAAGATCGGTAATGAGTCTGACATCCTACACCACCATAACTCTCTAGTCAGCCGCATGAAAACAAGCAGGATTGTGGTGGAAGTCATCGTCTTGCTGTAGCTGCTCTTGCAGACAAACTTTCAATCTCTTATTATTGGGGCGTGAAAAACAGAGTAGTTATTACAGGCATCGGGATTTATTCCTGTATCGGCAAGAATCTAGACGAAGTGACAGATTCTTTGCATCAGGGCAAATCCGGCATTATACTCGATGCAGCGCGCAAAGACTTTGGCTATCGCTCTGGTTTGACCGGTAGTTGTGAACAGCCGCAATTAAAAGGCCTACTGGACCGACGTTCGCGCATCATGTTGTCCGAACCTGGAGAATATGCCTACATGGCTACGCTCGAAGCATTAAAAGGAGCAGGGATTGATCAGGATTTTTTAGACCATCACGAAACCGGAATTATATACGGAAACGACAGCACGGCGCAGGCAGTCGTGGAGAGTACGGATATCATTCGTCAGAAAAAGAACACGGCCTTTGCTGGAAGCGGTGCGGTGTTCCAGACCATGAATAGCACGGTGAACATGAATCTGGCGACCATTTTCAAACTAAAGGGCATCAACTTTACGGTGAGTTCGGCTTGCGCCAGCGGCTCTCATGCTATCGGAATGGCTACTATATTAATACGACATGGTTATCAGGATCGGATGATTTGCGGCGGTGCGCAGGAATTAAACGTTTTTTCAATGGGGACTTTTGATGCCTTAGGCGCATTTTCAGTTCGAGAAAATGAGCCACAAAAAGCATCTCGTCCTTTTGACCGCGACCGCGACGGATTGATTCCCAGCGGTGGAGCAGCTACTGTTATATTGGAATCATTAGAATCTGCACAAAAAAGAGGTGTAAAGATTTTGGGTGAAATAATAGGATATGGATTTTCATCGAATGGTGGACATATCTCCAACCCAACGGTGGATGGTCCAGTCCGCTCACTGATGATGTGCCTGAGAGATGGAAATATCAAACCGGATGAAGTAGATTATATCAATGCTCATGCAACTTCTACCCAGCAGGGCGATGCCAGCGAAGCCCAGGCCATCGCTGCTGTTTTTGGCGCCTACCGTCCTTTGGTGAGTAGTACAAAATCCATGACGGGGCATGAATGTTGGATGGCAGGCGCTAGTGAAATTGTTTACTCTACGCTGATGATGCATCATGATTTTGTTGCGCCAAACATCAATTTTGAAAACCCCGATGAATATTCAGCCAAATTGAATATTGCCACAATAGCGAAAGTGAAAAATATTGATGTATTTTTGTCAAATTCGTTTGGATTTGGAGGTATCAATTCCTCCTTGTTAGTAAAAAATGGAAATAACACCTACACACACAATGAGTAAAGAAGAAATAATTACCAAGATCAATGGATTTTTGGTGGAAGAATTTGAAGTAGAAATCGAAACAATAACACCCGAGGCACCGTTAAAAGAAACTTTAGATTTGGACAGCTTGGACTATGTGGACCTCGTCGTTATTCTTGAAGGCAACTTCGGCATCAAGGTAAAACAAGAAGAATTTTCCGGCATCCTCACTTTTCAGCAGCTATACGATTACGTCATTCAACGCTCCACCCAAAGCGCAGAGGTATAAATGGCGGATTGGGGAGGCAAGTCGAAGGGTACAGCGCTTGGCTATCGCTTTTTTGTGGTAGTGCTGAAAACCTTCGGGGTATATCCAGCCTATTTTTTTCTCTATTTTGTCGTCCTCTATTACTTCCTTTTTTCATGGGAAAGCACCGGGCATATCTATCGTTACTTTCACGAGCGAATTGGTTTTGGAAAACTGAAATCCATTTTGAAAGTTTATCAGAATTACCTTTTGTTAGGTCAAATGCTGATTGATAAAGTGGTGGTGATGTCGGGAGTCAGTAAAATCACTTCCGAGTCTTTTGGCGCGGATAACATGAGAAAAATAGTGGGAGAGAAAAGAGGGGGAATATTGCTGGGCGCTCATCTTGGCAATTGGGAAATAGCGGGCCATTTTCTTATGGGTTATGGAGACACCATCAATATCCTGATCTATGATCGGGAACATGAACAAATCAAAGAGTATCTGGAGCGCGCTACCGGCGGAAGAAAGTTTAACATGATTCCTATAAAGGATGATTTGACGCATATCTACGCCATCGGAGAAGCCTTGGGGAGGAATGAAATTATTGCTACTACCGCCGACCGATATATGGCGGGTATGAGAACAGTTCCTGCAAATTTCTTGGGTAAAACGGCTTATTTCCCGCAAGGAATTTTTCAGATTATCAAGTCTTTTCGTGCTCCCTATACCTTTGTTTATGGCGTGAAGAAAAAGTCCCAGCATTATCATTTCTTCTGCCGCCCCTATAGGGACGTAACAAAGGAAACGACCATTGAAATGATTGTAGAAGATTATGTTCGCGACCTGGAGGGCATGGTAAAAGCCCATCCCGAACAGTGGTTTAATTATTTTGATTTTTGGAAGAAAGCTGCCTAAATGCTACCCGTTACCGGCGATAAACTTATTGACCTCATTCCACAGAAGCTGCCATTTGTGTTGGTCAGCTCTTTAGAGAGTTTAAGCGAAGATACCTGTCGCACCACCTTTCATTTTACAGAGAAACATGTTTTATGTAACTATGGTGTATTGACACCAGCCGGCTTGATGGAAAACATGGCACAGAGCTGC
Source organism: Bacteroidota bacterium (assembly GCA_016722375.1). NCBI lineage: Bacteria > Pseudomonadati > Bacteroidota > Bacteroidota bacterium. Next base: position 72,401 of record JADKJG010000010.1, read on the forward strand.
GCTGCCAAAATGGGCTATGAATGTTTCTTGGCGCATAAAAAAATACCGGTTGGTTTTATCGGTGATATCCGTGATTTCGTTTTTCGCAACTGCCAAAAGTAGGTGAAGTGATAGTGACTGAAATTAAGATTCTTCATCGCATTTTTGATATGACCCTGATTAACGGTAGGGTCATGTTGCATGAAAATGAAATCGCTTCTTGCTCTATGAAGATTTTCGTAGAACCCGAGAAGCAAGAACACAAAGAAAATATGGAGGGATGAAACATACCTATACTTTATCGGCAAAAACAACTTTTAAGGTTCGCTTCAACGAGTGTGACCCTTTGGGGATTGTTTGGCATGGGAACTATGCCAAATATTTTGAAGAGGGACGAGAATCTTTCTGTCAGGAGCATGGCTTGAATTATCTCAATTTATATAACAAAGGCTTTTCCACTCCGCTGATTCACATGGCTTCTGATTTTAAACGCCCTATTCGCTATCGCGATGCGGTGGTTATTGAAACGCTTTTCCGCAAAACCGATGCGGCCAAGATCATGTTTGATTACATCCTTCGTAAAGAGATTGGCGATGAAACCATTTGCACAGGCTCTACTACCCAGGTATTTGTAGAGAACGGAAGTCTATCACTATTGATGGTCGCACCGGAGGTTTTCGTGAACTGGAAAAAGAATGCGGAGGCAAGATGAAATCGGTCTATCTCGCTGCAGATAATATCTCCTCCCCTCTCGGGAAATCTACCAAAGCAAACTTTGAAGGGGTGAGCCAAGGTTTGACTTCTATTTGTTCTATCCAGAATGACGCTATTTCTCCCGTTTCTTTTTATGCTTCCCTATTTGAAAAGTCTTTCTGGCAGCAAACAGAAAATGAATTTACCCGCTTTGAAAAATTATGTATCACCTCCATCACAGAGGCTTTAAAACAAACCGAGATTTCTATTTCTTCTCCCGATACCCTTTTTATTCTTTCCACCACCAAAGGAAATATAGAACTCATCGAGAAAACAAAGGTGAATCGAGAAATTGCCGACCGCGTTTCTTTATTTAAAACAGCGGAAAACCTTACCCTCCATTTTAATTCGCCCAACAAACCATTAGTGATTTCCAATGCCTGTATTTCAGGGGTGTTGGCAGTAATTATTGCCAAGCGATTATTACAAGCCGGAAAATATCGCCATGCGGTTATTTGCGGAGCCGATGTTCTTTCTCGTTTTGTGATTTCAGGCTTTCAATCACTTTATGCCATGAGTACAAAACCCTGCAAGCCTTTTGACAAAAGCAGAGATGGCATCAACCTTGGCGAATGTGCTGCCACCATGATTTTGACTACCGAAAAAAATTATTCTAAAAATATTTTGATTAATGCCGGCGCAAGCACTAATGATGCCAATCATATTTCCGGCCCATCGCGTACCGGTCTGGAATTATCACACGCTGTTCAAACAGCTATCAGCGATAGCAGCCTTACGGCAAAAGATTTATCATTCATCTCTGCACATGGAACCGCTACTATATATAACGACGAGATGGAAGCCAAGGCTTTCTCTCATGCCTCGCTAAACGAAGTTCCCCTTCATAGCCTGAAAGGAAACTTCGGTCATACCCTTGGAGCCGCAGGTATTTTAGAATCCGTACTCACTTGCCATTCCTTGCTGGAAGGAGCAGTTCTGCCGAGCAGAAATTTTACTGAATCAGGTGTGTCTCAAACCGTAAACGTAAATACCTCATTCATTAAAAGCGATAAAAAACATGCGCTCAAAACCGCTTCCGGCTTCGGAGGTTGTAACGCGGCGATCATCTATTCAATCAACTAAAAAATAACCATCATGAAAAACGAAAAAGTGGACGTATTAGTGATTGGCGCCGGGCCTTCTGGCACCGTAGCGGCCTCCATCATCAACAAAGCAGGATTCAAAGTAAAGATCGTAGAAAAAGAAAAATTTCCTCGCTTCGTCATCGGCGAAAGTTTATTGCCTCGCTGCATGGAGGCCTTTGAAGAAGCAGGATTTTTAGATGCCTTAAAGAAACAAGGCTATCAGGAAAAGTTTGGTGCCAAATTCGTCAACCCAGAGAAAAAGGTGATGGACTTTAACTTCGACCATCAATTTACCAAAGGCTGGACGCATACCTGGCAAATGCCTCGCGCAGATTTTGACAACATCCTTGCAACCGAAGTACAAAAGATGGGCGTAGAGATTGAATTTCAAACCACCGTCACCGGAATTAAATTCGAGGGCACCAACTCTACCACTACCGTTACTGGTGTCGACGGCTCCGTGAGAACTATTGAAGCCCGCTTTATAGTAGATGGCTCCGGCTATGGACGGGTAATTCCTCGCCTGTTTCAGTTAGACCAGCCTTCCGATCTTCCTTCGCGCAAAACCATCTTTACCCACATACGCGACGATAAGAGAATGGAGTATGCAGAACCCAACCGCATCTTAATCATAGAACACCAACCCGGTGTGTGGGCTTGGTGCATTCCCTTTTCAAACGGCAACACCTCCTGCGGCTTCGTGAGCAAGCCCGATTTCTTCAACGATTTCACCGGTAGCCCCGAAAAACAACTTCGCGATATCATTGCTACCGAATGGAGCATAGCCGACCGTTTCAAAGATGCCTCCTTCCTCTTTGAACCAAAGATTCTACAATCCTGGTCCACCAGCACCAAACAGTTTTTTGGCAATGGCTATGTTCTGACCGGAAACGTGACCGAGTTTCTCGACCCGGTGTTTTCATCCGGTGTAACCCTCGCCGCCGCTTCATCTCAACTCGCCGCGCATCTGGTCATCAAACAACTGAAAGAGAGCAAGGTAGATTGGCAGAAAGAATATACCGACGTGATGATGGAAGGCGTAGAGACCTTCCGGTCCTACATCAATGCTTGGTATGACGGCTCGTTGCAAAAAATCTTCTTTGCCGAAGAAAGAAACCCCGAAGTCATCAGTCAAATCTGTTCTGTCCTTGCGGGCTACGTTTGGGACAATGAAAATCCCTACGTCAAAAATCACCGCACCCATATCGATCGCATGGTGCGATTGCTATCGGTGGGCAAAAAGCTGAAGGAATTGAACAATTAATTTTTTTGGGGCGGCTTACGGGCTTTCGCCTATATCTTTTTCTTAACTCTAAAATTATTCTGGAAAGAAAAAGGATGCCGGCTCTATCCCTGCCGCAGTGCAGCGCTCTTCATCAAAAATGTCTTTGATAGGCTTTCTCATTAAATAATAAACAGATGATGATTTCAACCTACAAAAGTCTTTGACACTTCTTTGGTTTATAAATTCAACGGGCTTTCGCTTTGCTTACTGGTGGCGTTTAATCTGCTATAAATTGGGAAACTAAACCTACGCAAGGGCGAGGAGAGCTATTTTTGGAAATTCCGTCTCTTTTTTCGCTCTTTGTAGCACAAGAAAAGCTGATGTACGCCATTTTTGGAAATTGTACTACATTCCTGAAATTTGTACGCCGTTTGGATCTCAATAGCGTACGTTTATTTCTTTTTGTACGCTATTGAGACCCAAACGGCGTACAAAAATTTTTTTTGGCGTACAATTCAATGCGTTTGTCGTACAAACCACTGTATTTGTCGTACAAATCGGGTCATTTGGCGTACATTTTTCAAAAACGTACGCCATTTTTGAAAAATGTACGCCATGGGCTAAAAATGTACTTGGACAGCAATAAATAGAGCCCGCATCTGCCAAAACTGCGTTCTTTTCTACGGATAGGCATCTATCCCACCGATAGATAATAGACTTCTTCGGAAAATCGTCCATTTGTCTCCCTCTGGAGGGAGTGTAAAGGGAGGAAATTAAACAAACCCGATTTTCCGAAGAAGTCTAATCTGAAATATAGAGCGCCGCACCCGCGGCAGGGATAGCGCGGAAATCCTTTTCTTCCTTTAAAAATTTATAGCGCAGAAAAGATTGGAGCAAAAGCCCGACACCGACCTTCCAAAAAAAATTAAATAGAGTAAGGTCGGGGTGCCGCCCAAAATAAATGATGGATGGTTGCGAAGCTGTTAATCGTACAGCTCGAACTTGATGCGGTCGCGGGTGTAGCCCATCGCGGTAAGGCGGTCGCGGGCCTCCTTTACCATTGCTTTCCAGCCGCAGATGTAGAAATGAGCCGGGCGCTTGTCAGCAAAAATTTCTTCATAGACTTGGTGTACATAGCCCAGTTTTCCGTTCCATGTTTCGGGCGTTTCGCGCGAAAGCACGGGGATGAACTTGAACTCGGGGTACTTGGCCTCATACTCCGCCATTTCGGTTTTGTACAAGATGTCGGCCTGATAGCGGCTGCCGAAGATGAGGTAGATGTTTTTGTGCGGTATGCCTTTGGTCATGATATGCTGGATCATAGAGCGGAAAGGCGCGATACCTGTTCCGGTGCAGATGAGGCAGAGGTCGTCTTCGATTTCGGGATGCAATACGAACTTGCCCAGCGGGCCAGCATAGGGCACCTTCACTCCTACTTTGTAATGATCCCACATGTGCGGCGTGCCGAGACCGGTAGGGTTTAGGACGATGAGTAGTTCGAACACGTTGTCTCCGCCGGGTGCAGAGGCAATGGAGTAGCTGCGGTGCGATACTTTGGAGATGATGGGCAGGTCGAGCAGCACAAACTGACCGGGCTTGAAGAAGAAATCTTCCAAGTGCGGCACTTTGAAATAAAAGCGCTTGGTGGTAGGCGTTTCTTCAACTATTTCAATGATTTCGGTATCGTGGTAATGGTGCGCCATATAGCTTGGTTTCCGATGTTGGGGTTTATGATTTTAAGCCTTCTTTCTTCGTTTCAAAGGCCGAATAAAACAAAATAAATGCTCTTAACAAATCGGGGTTTATAACATCGGGGCGCGTTCCACATCTGGGCGAAGGTTGTGGCGATAGACCGGGTAAATTGTGTATGTACATTACTCTCTTCTTTAGAAGGGGAAGCCGAGGTCAAAGCAGGACTTGGCAGTTGGGGACGAGCCAGAGCAAATCATCCACTTGGGCCGCGGTGATTTTGGTTCCTTTGAGGTTCAAAAGGCGCAGTTGTTTCAGGTTCCGGATTTCCTTCGGAATTTCGGCCAACGTTTTGTTGAAACTGATGTCAATGGTCTTTAGGGTATTGATAGCGACGAGTGGAAAAGGGATGCTGACGAAATGGTTGTAGCTGAAATCCACTATTTCCAACCAAGGGATATTCGACATTTCGGCAGGCAGGGTTTTTAAATTATTCTTCATCGCCACCAATCGTTTCAATTTCACCAATTTGCCCATTTCCTTTGGCAAACTGCTTAGTTGGTTGAAACCAATTTCCAGTTCCTCCAGCGTTCGAAGGCTGGCAATGGTGGATGGTAGCGCGGTAAGTTTATTGGAGGTCAGGTTGAGCTTCTTCAACTTCTTTAAGGCAAAAATTCCTTTGGGAAGTGCGGTAAGTTTGTTGGAGGAAAGATTAAGTTTTTCGAGATTGACCAGTTTTGAAATATCTTCCGAGACGGTGGTCAGCCCCTGTCCACTCAAATTGAGCGAAGTAGCCGTAGCAATATTCTTCAGTGCATCCGCCAATGATTTATATTCTTTGGCATCTGCACTGGTCACTACAAAAACCAGTAACAGAAGTAAAAACCTGCGAAACATTTCCGCGCTATCCTATTTTATCAAGCGCTTGCTTCAAATCCGCGATGAGGATATCAGGATCTTCCAATCCGATATAAAAACGTATTAAGGTGAAAGGATAAATGCTGGCATCGTAATTTTCTTTGGGATGAAAGGAGCAGGCCGGCATCAACAGCGATTCATGACCGCCCCAAGATACTGCCATTAGGAAACGCTTGAGGTTGTCGCAAAAAGTTTCGACCTCGTCAATGCTTTTAGCCTTCAACTGAATAGTGAATAAACCACCGCACCATTTCATCTGCTTCTTAGCCAACTCGTATTGAGGAAAAGACTTGGACCAAGGATAATACATCCGCTCCACCTTGGGATGCGCTTCCATAAATTCCACTACTTTTTCGGTCGAGGATTTTACTCGTTCCAAACGAAGAGGAAGGGTACGCAAACTGCGCAACATCAGCCAAGCATCGTTTGGAGAGATGATGGCACCCAGCATCATGAGCTGCGTAGCGAAAATTTTATCTATCATTTTCTGGTTGCTCATCAAATAGCCCGCTACTACATCACTGTGTCCACCAAAATATTTTGTTGCGGAATGAACTTCTATGTCAATACCCATTTCCAACACAGGCTGCCCCAAGGAATTGCAATAAGAATTGTCAATCACGGTTACAATATTGTGCTTTTTGGCCAGGCTGGTTACCGCCCGTATATCTTGCAATTCAAAAGTATAAGTGTTGGGGCTTTCGAGCATATAAAGTCGAGTATTGGACTTTGTGGCGTTCACAAAGTTCTGGATATCTGTGCCATCAATCATCGTGGTTTCAACGCCAAAACGATTGAGGTATTCGTTGAGCAAACGGTTTGTCCAGCTATAAGGCTTCTTTACACAAACCACATGGTCACCCGCTTTCACATTCGACATCACCGCCGCCGAAACAGCAGCAATTCCGCTACTGAAAACCAACGCATCTTCTGCACCGGCCAAAGCAGCAATTTTCTTTCTTAAAATCCGAACGGTGGGATTATTGCCTCGAGTGTATAACGATTCTTCATTCTCATGCTGAAAAGCATTGCGCATCGTCGCTACATCTTTAAAGCAAAAATTAGTACTCTGTATGATTGGCGGCGCTACGGCATTGAAATAATTCTCACGCTCTTCGCCTAAATGATTCAAAATGTATGATAAGTCCATGCAGCAAATATAGTGACTCTCTTTGTTTTTGCCAATGTCATTCTAAGTATATAGTAGAACTAAAGATAGGCAATAACTTTAACATTGTAGAAAATGCCAAATACATAAATTGCGCGCTATAAATATCTCTTGATGAAAAAATCACTACTCGCGTTCCTACTTATTATTACTTCATTCTCTTTGGCGTTTTCACAAAAAGGTTCGGTGAAAGGTTTTGTATATGATAAATCTAACGGTGAGGGGATTGCATTCGCTGCGGTTAAAGTAGAGGGAACCAATTTTGGTGCCTCTACCGACGATCAGGGGTTTTTCCATATTCCCAACCTCAAGACAGGAAGCTATAAACTAACATTCAGTTTTGTAGGATATGAATCAGTTGTTAAGGAAGTAGAGATTGTAAATAATGTATCCTTGAATCTCAAGATCATGATGAGTGCTGCATCGAAAGAATTGAGCGATGTGGAGATTAATGCAGAAAAGCAGAAGCGCAAAACGGAAAGCCGCGTATCAGTCATTTCTATTCGTCCGGCAGATATGCGCAAGATGCCTTCTATAGGTGGTGAACCGGATTTGGCACAATACTTACAACTGCTGCCCGGAATTATTTCTACCGGCGATCAGGGCGGCCAGGTGATCATTCGCGGAGGCACGCCGATTCAAACTCGTTTTCTTTTGGATGGAATTACCATTTACAATCCGTTTCACTCTATTGGTATGTTCTCTATTTATGAGACGGATCTGATACGGAACGTGGATGTATATTCCGGAGCCTTCCCTTCCCAATATGGAGGAAGAATTTCAGCGGTGGTGGATGTTACTACACGGGATGGCAACCGGAAGAAATTCAGCGGCAAGATAGGCGTCAGCCCTTTCATGGCTCATGCACTGCTGGAAATTCCGCTGATCAAAGAGCGAGAAGGGAAAAGTACTAGCGCCAGCCTGATTCTCAATTCTAAGATTTCGTTTTTAGATCAAGCTTCTAAGGCGCTGTACACCTATGCTGACAAAAATGGATTGCCCTATTCATTCTACGACGGGTATGGGAAATTTTCGCTTTCCATGGGTGGCAATAAACTGAATATCACCGGATTTAACTTTCATGACAAAACGAACTTTACCGATGCGCGTTATGTTTGGAACACCTTCGGTGTAGGTGGTAGCTTTTTGGCTGTACCCAAAAACTCTAACCTGTATTTCACCACCCACGCTAGCTATTCTCAATACACGATTAACCTGACCGGTGCAAATGAACCGGCTCGATCCAGCACCATTGGAGGGTTCAACGTAGGGATGGATTTCAGCTACTACATGAAGAACGGTGAATTGAAATATGGTTTGCTAGTAGAGGGAAACAAAACCGATTTTGAATTTGAGAATACTTATGGACAAAAGGTCACTCAGAACCAAAACACAACGGACCTCAGCGTGTATTTCAACTTCCATAAATACTACCGCAGGTTTGTGTTTGAGGCAGGAGGAAGGTTTCAGTATTACGGAAAAATAGGTGGCATTTCTCCCGAACCGCGATTCAGTATGAAATATAATGTGAATGATATTATCCGTCTGAAATTAGCGAGCGGGCTTTACTCACAAAACTTCTTGAGTACCAAAAGCGACCGCGATGTGGTGAACCTATTCACGGGATTTCTCTCCGCGCCGGATGAATCTACGCAAGATGCCAACGGGAAGGTATATGACAATATACGCAACATGCAGCGGAGTGTTCACGGGGTGTTCGGTATCGAACTCGACTTACCTAAGAATATCGTCGTTAACATCGAACCCTATTACAAATACTTCTGGCACCTGTTCAACATCAACCGATACAAACAGTTCAATACAGACGCCAATTTTTTGGTGGAGAGAGGCGATGCTTATGGGCTGGATATTTCTGCCAAGTGGCAGTGGAAAGGATTATACCTTTATGGAACGTACTCTTTGGCCTGGACCCATCGCTACGATGGACAACAGGAATATCCTCCTCACTTTGACCGCCGCCATAACGCCAACTTAATGGCATCGTATGCTTTTGGAAAGAAGCAGGATTGGGAAGTAAGTGTTCGATGGAATTTGGGTAGCGGTTTCCCATTCACCCAAACCCAATCATTATACGAGTCTAATCCATTCGACAACGGCATCGGAACAAACTATACTACCACTAATGGCCAACTAGGTATAATTTATGACACAAAAATTAACGGTGGCCGTTTACCCTATTATCACCGTTTAGACTTTTCGGCTCGTAAAATCTTTAATATCAAGGATAAACTCAAAATAGAAATTACACTAAGTGTAGCGAATGTGTATAATCGAAAGAATATTTTCTATTTCGATCGGATTACCTTCTCTCGCGTGAATCAACTCCCAATACTTCCTAGTCTGGCGGTGGCGTTTAGCTTTTAAGATTAGTCCTATCAGGGATCAGACAATCTCCTCTAAGGAGGGTTTGGTTACTGGTCAATCTGTGCATCAAGAACCTTCATCATTCCAGCTGCTTTAAGTAAGAGTTCGTTATATTCTTTTTCGGGAATAGAATCTGCCGTAATAGCACTTCCCACACAGATGGAAATATACTTTTCATGAGCATGATAGAAGATACTGCGGATCACGACGTTCAAATCAAAATCTTGTTGTGGGGTGATATATCCCACAGCCCCGGAGTATAAACCTCGCTTAAAATCTTCATAATGCTCAATGTTCTTCATCACCTCTACTTTGGGAGCGCCGGTCATGCTGCCCATAGGAAAGGCGTTTTCGATGACCTCGGCAAAATCTACCCCCTCTCGAAGTTCAGCACTGACAGTAGAAATCATTTGATTCACGGTGTTGAATTCATAGATATCACATAGCTCTTCCACTTTTACACTTCCTGCTCTCGAGGTGCGCGACAAATCATTTCGGACCAAATCAACGATCATCACGTTCTCTGCAATTTCCTTCTTATCCCTTCGGAGTTCCTCTTTTAAGCCTTTGTTTTCTTCCTCGGTATTTCCTTTATGTATGGTCCCTTTAATAGGTTGGGAAACGATTCTCCCGGATTCATTTTTCAGAAACCGTTCCGGGCTGGCGCAAAGCAGAAATTTATCGTGATGTTTAAAGAAGCAACTGAAGGAGCTTTTGACTGCTCGTTAAGTTTCAAAAATGTTTCAACCGGATGAATCTTTCCATGATGCGTATAAAATTCATTGCAGTAATTCATTTCATAGAAATCACCACGGGCGATTTGATATTTTATCTGCTCAACATTTTGCAAATATTTTTTGCGGCTTGTCCTCGCTTGTAACTGAAGTGGTTTGTGGTCAAGCGGTATTGGGATATGAACCTTATCAATATGTTCTAGTAGCTCAAAAGTCTCAGGATAATTCCTATTCACCGTTAGTTGATTCCCTTCAATTTGCAGCAGATACCTTGGTTTGAAAAAATACAAATCGGGAAACTGCAGAATATCCGAATGTCGGCTTTGAGTTTTAGAGGTTTGGTTTTTAAGATCGTAGGAAAAGAAACCGAAAATATCAGTGTCCGTATTTTTCTGGAATGCTCTCAGCTTTTCAAAAGCCTTACTTCCACAAGAGACCTCATCCAGCGCATCAATAGCCAATACCCAATCTTTGCTCCGATACTTATCTTTTGGATAATCGTTGCTGTCGAGCAAAGCGATTATTGGAAAATGATTCGCCCAATAAAGAACCTTTTTTTTAAAGGTGGGGAGGTCAGAAAGGGAAATAGTTGTTGAATCCGGGGGTGAGATATCCTTCTTCATAACCATGAAGGAAAATCAGGATACCGATTCCAACGTTTTCTTGAAAAGTAGTTTCTCCCTTTCAGGGCCAGTAGAAATCATGCTGATATTAGTTTGCAGATATTCTTCCACAAAAGCAAGATAGCCTATGAAAGTTTCTGGTAAGTCGTCGTATGAAGAGAAATTCCTCAAATCAGTTTTCCAACCACATAGTTTGTGATACACTGGTTTGATGTTGGTGTGGACTATATCAAAGGGAAGTTCTTTCGTTTGCTTTCCTTCAATTTCATAATCCGTGCAGACTTCAATAGCTTCAAAATCATTTAATACGTCTGCTTTGGTCATGGCGATTTGAGTCACTCCATTCACCATGATGGCATATTGTAGTGCAGGTAAGTCCAACCATCCGGTACGCCGAGGTCGCCCGGTGGTGGCACCAAACTCATTTCCTGCCTGACGCAAACGTTCGCCGGTCGCATCATTTAATTCCGTCGGGAAAGGACCACTTCCCACTCTAGTTGCATAAGCCTTCGCAATTCCGATGACTTCCTTTATTTTATTAGGTGGAATACCCAATCCGTTACAAGCACCAGAGGTGATAGTATTTGAAGAGGTAACAAAAGGATATGTTCCGAAATCAATATCTAACATAGTGCCCTGCGCCCCTTCGGCTAAAATGCTTTTCCCTTTGCTCAAAGCATTATTCAGAAAATACTCAGAATCAATCAGGTTCAGAGACCGCATAAAGTCAATCGCCTCAAACCAAACTTCTTCGCTCTCAGTCAAAGAAAATTCAAAGTCATAAATCTTGAGAAGGTGCAAATGCTTTTCCTTCACCTTTTCATATAATGATTTGAAATCCTTGCTTAATACATCGCCCACTCGCAGACCATTCCTGCCGGTCTTATCCATATAAGTTGGAGAGATACCGCGCAACGTTGATCCTATTTTGCTTTCTCCTTTATGTGCCTCCGAAGCGGCATCCAAAATTTTATGTGTCGGGAGAATAAGGTGTGCCTTTTTGGAAATAAACAATCGCTTGTTTATCTCAACCCCTTTAGCAGACAACTGTTCAATCTCCTTTTTTAATGTAACAGGATCAATGACCACGCCGTTGCCAATTACATTCATTGGCCTGTCATGCAAAATGCCGGAAGGCACCGTGTGCAAAACTGTTTTGACTCCATCAATCACTAGAGTATGCCCTGCGTTCGGCCCACCCTGAAAACGTGCTATGATATCATATTGACCAGCAAGATGATCCACAATCTTTCCCTTTCCCTCGTCTCCCCATTGAAGACCTAATAGAATATCTACCTGCATGTGTATTAATTAAACATTAAAAATGTTGGATACCACGGATTAAACGCCTTTAAGAAAATTGATGGCTGCCACTTCATCATCAAAAGATCTGAATATACTTTCGAGCTTAGTCATTTGTAAAAGTTTTTTCATCTGGTCAGGTAGTGAACATATAGATAGTTCCCCTCCCGAGTTCCGGACCTTACCTACTGCAGTAAGCAACATGCCCAAGCCGGTACTGTTGATAAATTTCATTTCTCCCAGATTAAACAACACCTTTTTATTCCCAGTGTCCACCTGATTTTTTATCAAATCCATGACCACACCGTTGGTATGTTCTCCCAACAAATTCCCTTCAATATAAATTACCAGAATTCCGTCTTTAATCTCGTTTCTCATTCGATAGTTGTTTTACTGATTGTTTTTTAATTAATTTTTTATCGGCACCTTCGATTTCTCGTTTTAACTGACAACTTCCACAAATCCCGTACATATTTAATGAATGGTGCGTAATTTGGAAATTTAATAACTCACCCATCATACTTTTAATCTGTTGAATGCGTGGGTCGCAAAATTCAACTACTTTTTTACAATCCACACAAATAATATGGTCATGTTGTTTATAACCATAGCTTTTTTCATATTGAGCCAGATTCTTTCCAAATTGATGTTTCCTTACCAAATCACATTGGATTAAGAGATCCAATGTGTTATAAACCGTCGCCCGACTTACATTCAATCGTTTTTTTTTAAGATCGTGAAATAGAGATTCCGCATCAAAGTGGTCCGTTCGAGAATATATTTCTTCCAGAATAGAAATCCGCTCGTTTGTCTTTCGGAGCGCCTTATTTTCAAGATAAGCGGAGAAGATATTTTTTACCTCCTCAAATTGTTGATTATGGCCAGTAGAAATCACACTCAAAAATATAAAGTTTAGGCTCTTATTAGCAAGCCACAAATATACCTGCTATAATTAAGATGGTTATCTGCTTTTGTAACCGATGGCAACAAAGTTTGGATAATACACTCGAGAAAACTGAAACTGGGAAAAGCACTCGCTCCATATTGGTAGACTAATATTGTTTATTTTTGGCGCATGAAGAAAAAAGACAAACAAGAATCCGTAAAAATCATCTTAGCAGAACTCGACAAAGGAGGGTATCATCTGTTTTTAAATGTCAGCGTAAATGGAAAAAAATGTCGCTTTCTGATTGATACAGGTGCATCAAAAACAGTAATAGATAAAGGCTATTTTGAAAAGAATGAGGGCAAAAAAAATCTGGTCGCCTTGAAACAAGAAACCGCCGGACTTCATTCATCTGTGGCCGAATCCTATTATGGAAAAATCAAAGAGTTGAAAATAGGAAAACATAAAAAAGCGAATTTTAAGATAGCAGCTATTGACCTGTCTCATGTTAACAATGCCTACAAAAAATTAAGTCTTCCAAAAATTCAGGGAATCTTAGGCTCCGAGTTGATGTTGGAACACAAAATGATTGTAGATTATGGTCTGATGAAGATTATACTACCTTAACTAAAAAAGCATTGGCGGTTTTCTTCATTTTGCTAAATTTGTGCAGCTAATTAATAAAGTGAAGAATAATACTAGCTCTAATACTCGTCGGCTCGTTATCAGTTTAGGTTTTCTATACCTGATTCACTTGGTTTCCATAAATACCTTGGTTGCTAACCTTTATTCCGTTCAAACTTCTAATCATACAGGTAGTAGTTTATTATGTGTTTCAGATGATAAAAATCCCACAAATACAGATAAGAGTCCTTATTGCATACACATTACCAAACATATTGTTTCCACTTCTTCGAGGTTAGTAGCTAAGTTAAATGAAACAACATGTTCTCATTGCTTATTTGATTTAACTTGGTTACAGCAACCGAAATTTATTGGTTATGAAGACAGAAATACTTTCTCTCTTCCAGATGATGCCTATAGGCGTTATCAGCTATTTCATGTCTTTCTAATTTGATTTATTGAATTTTCAACCCTGCAATCAGCTCTGAAACAGAACTGATTGCAGGGTTATGATATGGCATAGCAATATGTCGTCGGCAACGAGACAGGCGGTAAACGTTTGGGTGGTAAGCTGCCTGTTCTCGCTCGCCCGACAAAAAAAGTAGCGTGATGTTCTTTGATTATAGATTATAGCATAGCAATATGCTTTCGGCAACAAGGCAGGCAGTAAACGTTTGGGTGGTAAGCTGTCTGTCCTTGCTTGTCCGATCTTATTTGTGTAAATCCTCATCAACTTATGGCATAGCAATATGTCGTCGGCAACGAGACAGGCGGTAAACGTTTGGGTGGTAAGCTGCCTGTTCTCGCTCGTCCGACAAAAAAAGTAGCGTGATGTTCTTTGATTATAAATTATAGCATAGCAATATGCTTTCAGCAACGAGGCAGGCAGTAAACGTTTGGGTGGTAAGCTGCCTGTCCTCTGTTGTCTGAATATAGTTTGATTCATTCCACCTCCTTTTATCCGCTAAGACTATTATTTTCGAAAAACCTTTTTGGCCCAATATATCGGCCGGATGGCAGATGATGCAGATAAACCAATATGAGCTAACTAAGGAAATTAAACAGGAGGCAAAGCGCTTAGGTTTTGATTCCTGCGGGGTTTCCAAAGCAGAAGAGCTTACAGAAGAAGCTAAGATACTTGAAGCATGGCTAAATCAACCCATGCAGGGCAAAATGAGCTACATGGCGAATCATTTTGACAAACGAACGAATCCGCAGAATCTGGTGGAGGGAGCCAAAAGCGTTATCTCCCTTTCTTTTAATTATTATACCGACAAAAAGCAAAGAGATATTCAATCTCCCAAGATTGCTATGTATGCCTTAGGCAATGACTACCACGATTTTATTCGAGATAGACTAAATAACTTTGTACAATTTATCCGGCAGAAAGTCGGAGAGATAAGTATCCGCAGCTTCGTAGATTCCGCACCTGTGATGGAACGTGTCTGGGCACAACGTGGAGGGATTGGCTGGGTAGGAAAAAACAGCAATATTCTTTCAAAACGGAAAGGATCCTATTTCTTTTTGGCTGAAATCATTCTTGATGTAGCCCTAGAATACGATTCGCCGGTCAAGGATTATTGTGGTGCATGTACCCAATGTATTGACGCTTGTCCAACAGATGCCATTTACGAACCTTATAAAGTAGATGCCAGCAAGTGTATTTCCTACTTTACTATTGAACTGAAAGATGAAATATTGCCAGAGGATTATAAAGGCAAGTTCGAAAACTGGATGTTCGGTTGCGATATTTGCCAACAAGTCTGCCCGATTAATTCTCAATCTACTCGTCACCAAGAACCTGAATTAGAACCGTCTGAGCAATTATTAAATATGACCCGACAAGAT
Source organism: Bacteroidota bacterium (assembly GCA_016722375.1). Classification (NCBI taxonomy): domain Bacteria; kingdom Pseudomonadati; phylum Bacteroidota; species Bacteroidota bacterium. Next base: position 87,620 of record JADKJG010000010.1, read on the forward strand.
TGGGAAGATTTGAATGAAGAAACCTTCAAACAACTGTTTCGCCTCTCACCAATCAAGCGAACTAAATTCAAGGGCTTGAAAAGAAATATTAACTTCCTGTTTTCAAAATAATTTCCTTGCAGTATCAATCATTAAAGTAGTCCTATGAAATCAACGACATTCATTCTCCTTTTTTCTCTTTTGCTTGCCTCCTGTGCTGAGGAAAGAAATGATGCCGTCAAGAGTCAATCTCCCGATGGTCATATTACGCTAACCGTTTCTGCCAAACGAGAATCTGCATTTTCTCCTTGGAGTACGAACCTGGTTGCGCAAGGGGAGGGGTTGAAAGGAAATATCAGTTTCGAGTTTTATGCAAAGGATATAAATGATGAAACAGTTAAGTTTGAGTGGGAAGGAAGTGAAACCTGCACCGTAACTTTTATGCAGCAGGACGATACCAAAAGAGTTTTTGAGTTTACTCCAAATTCAAGTTTAGGTATGTGGAAAGATTTGACGGAGAAATAAAAATCAGTGTATTCGATCACCACGAATGTCGAGGCTCTTCATAATGCCTGCCTCATATTCTAGCCATTCATCCCACCGCTTCAATACTTTGTCCTTGCCGCCAAAATCGCAAGCCATATCCAGAAATAGCTTGTAATGCCCTGCCTCGCTCACCATCAGGTTTTTATAGAACTGCTTCAAATCATCATCCTCCATATTTTGAGAAAGTAGTTTGAATCGTTCACAACTGCGCGCCTCGATCAAAGCAGAAAACAACAATTTCTCTACCAAGGAGTTTACCCGCGAGCCTCCTGTTCTAACAAACTTGCGTAATTCATTTACATAAACATCCTTTCTCTGTAGCCCCAGTTTCAAGCCCCTCTTTTTCAAATGCTCCACCACCAACTCAAAGTGGCCCCACTCTTCTTTCACTATCGGGGACAAGGCCTCCACCACCGCTTCAAAGTCAGGATAATTCTGAATCAGGGAGATGGAAGTAGAAGCGGCTTTCTGTTCGCAATAGGCATGGTCAGTAAGAATTTCTTCTATTGACTTTCCCGCCAAATCGGCCCAACGCGGGTCTGTAGGTAATTTTAATCCAAGCATATTATCCTGTTATCCTCTTAATTTTCGGCTAAAATAATCATTGGCTACTCTCTATCCTTGCCCTGCCTTTTTCTACTTTCACGCACCATGAAATTGCTCATTCTCCGTTTTTCCTCTATTGGCGATATCGTATTGACTACGCCTGTCATTCGCTGCCTGAAAAATAAATTTCCCGAGGCCGAGATACATTACGCAACTAAAGAAGCCTTTAAGAATATTCTTCAACACAATCCATACCTCACCAAAATTCATTCGCTCCAAGATTCGATGGTAAGGCTGGCAGAAACATTAAAAAAAGAAAGCTTCGATTACATCATAGACCTGCACCATAATCAAAGAACCTTACAACTCAAATTTATATTAAACACACCTTCCTCTTCTTTCGACAAAATCAATCTGGAAAAATGGTTGATGGTGAATTTCAAAATCAACCAACTGCCAAAGCAGCACATTGTTGATCGCTACCTTAAAGCCTGCAAAGAGTTTGAAATAATAAACGACGGCGAAGGACTGGATTACTTTATATCACAGGACGACCACGTGAATGTTGAAAGTATCTTTCCGGACCTACGCAACGGATATATCGCTTGGGTGATTGGCGCAAAGCAAAACACCAAAAAATTTCCACCCGATAAAATCGCACGTATTCTTTCTCAAATAGAGTATCCGGTTGTTCTCTTGGGAGGAAAGGAAGATTTCGGGCAAGGCGAATCAATTATCTCCGCTATCCAAAATTCACGATCAAAGGTGTTCAATGCCTGTGGCAAATATTCACTTAATCAATCTGCCTCGCTGGTTCAACAGGCGAAGTTGGTATTGACCAATGACACCGGGCTGATGCACATAGCTGCCGCATTTAAAAAACCTATTATTTCCTTTTGGGGAAATACCATACCGGAGTTTGGAATGTCGCCCTATTATGGAAGGCATCAGGTGACCAACAAGAGATTTGAAATTAAAGACTTGAATTGTCGTCCCTGTTCAAAACTAGGTTATGATGCCTGTCCGAAGGGACATTTTGATTGCATGAATAAATTAGATGAACCGGAAATAGTTTCTTCCATCCAACATTTTCTTCGGACTGATACTTTCACAGTATGAGCAATATTGAAGCACCGGTACAGTTAGAAAGCGGTTGGAAAGAATTGCTGTCGGACGATTTTCAAAAGCCCTACTTCCCGCTTATCAAAAAGTTTATTCTCGAACAAAAAGCAAAAGGCAAAAAGGTTTATCCGCCCGGTCCGCTCGTGTTCAATGCCTTTAATCTAACGCCACTTGAGCAACTCAAAGTGGTGATTATTGGCCAAGACCCCTATCACGGCGCGGGGCAGGCACACGGTCTTTGTTTTTCGGTGCCGATGGGTGTCAAGCCTCCGCCATCGTTGGTAAATATCTTTAAAGAAATCAATAACGATTTAGGTATTGCTCCCCCCAATCATGGCAATCTGGAAAAATGGGCAAAGCAGGGTGTCCTTTTGCTCAATGCCTCGCTCACAGTGAATGAAAGCGAAGCCAATTCTCATGCTAAATGTGGTTGGCAAACTTTCACGGATGCTGTTATCAAAAAGATTTCCGAATCTAAAACCGGTATTGTTTTTCTGTTGTGGGGACGATTCGCGCAAGATAAAGAGACATTGATTGATATGTCCAAACATATTGTGTTCAAGTCGGCGCATCCATCACCTTTTTCGGTAACGCATTTTTATGGATGCAAACATTTCTCGAAAACAAACGAAGCGCTCAGGCAACAAGGTAAAGAACCTATAGACTGGAGTCTTTAACAAACCGGTACCGGTTCACACAAGCGGAACAATCAGCACCGGTATCTTTGATTCTTTAATAATCTCAGCCGACACACTTCCCACAAAGGCCTTGTACAAAAATCCATGTTCCTGACGGCCAACAATAATCAAATCAATGTTTAATTTTTCTGCTTCTGCCATCACCATCTCGATGGTGGAACCCTGTATCAGCAGTCCTTCTGCCTCAATGCCTTTAGCAGTGAACCGGCTCGCATACTCCTGAAGTTTCCGATGTTCATCGCGCAATTCCTCCGCGCGGCTGTCGCGAATATATTGTGGCCCTACTCCATAACCCACAAAATCCGGGTCCGGAGCGGCAATATGCAATACCCATACTTTTGATTTAAAGGCAGTAGCTATTTCTAATGCCTTATCTACCAGCAGCGATTCTTGTTCGCTAAAATCTATGGTTACTAATATGTTTTTCATGGATAAATGTTTTCGGTATCAAGTTTATAAATCTACCTCATTCAATCATCTTGAAGCAGCCTCTTATTTCGTGAAGCAAATTAATAAACCTAATCCAATAAATAAATGAGTGATTTCAACAGAAGCAATTTTGATTGAATATCTGTGTCTTATCGGTATCAATCCGTGCCACCTGTGCGCTATTCTATCTTGTTATTGAAAGCACTCACTTAGGTTACTTAAAATCATACGCTATGATTTGAAGAACAAGAGTTGAACATCATTTATGAATGAATAATAGTTAAAAGCGCTAGAAAGGACAAGAGAGCAAACATGTTAGCTAAAAACACCTATGCAAAATTTAATCACCGCTTGACAAAATTCTATGAGGATACAAAACATGGTAAAGATTACCGCAATCGGGAATTGCGGCAATCCACTTATATCTAGTTGGCTTGCCGCAAGTTTTACCATATTTATAGCGGATAATAGATGTTGTACGCAACCCTAAAGCGAAACTCCGCTCACCTTCAAGAGACAGGATATTCAAGTGGAAGCCCCTAACAGTCCAACGCAAGACTTAACTGTTAATTAAGTATGAATCTATCTGAACCCTACCATTATGAAGATAAAGCACGTCTGTTTGCATATTATTTTCTCCAATGCAAGGATAAAGCCATTTCTTTGACTTATGAAAACAGTAATACTGATACCTATGGAAGCCATTAGGCAATATTTTAAACCAAATTTTAAAAATTTTATGAAAACATTTATTTGTTCTTTTACTATATTACTTTTTTCCTTATGTGCTAAAGGACAGGAAAGCAACCCCTTTACCATCGGATTTGAAAAAAGTTCACCATCAAAAATATTAGGTGAACAACGTAAAGTTTGGATTCATATTCCAAACAGCAATGGAGGAGATGAAAATACCGGCAAAGGACGTTACCCGGTAATTTATTTATTAGACGGAGATGCCAATTTTAATAATGTCGTTAGCATAACGGAATTCATAAGTAACGCAGGTCTTTGTCCCCCAATGATCGTTGTTGGGATTTTGCATCCTGCCCGAATGACGGATCTAACATTTGGTACAGATAAAGAAACTCCCGGTATCGTTGGAAATGGCGAAAAATTCATGCTCTATGTAGAAAAGGAATTGATGCCGTACATCGAATCGAATTACCCAGCAGCTCCTTATAAAATCTTCATTGGTCACTCTGTTGGCGGACTAACTGTTGTAAATACGCTGATACATCATCCAAATTTATTCAATTCGTATGTTTCTCTTGATGGTGCTTTGTGGTGGAACGATCATCAAATTGTTAAGGATGCAAAAACAACGTTAACAAAAACAAATTATAAAGGGAAAACCTTGTTTATCGCATTGGCAAACCGAATGGAGAAAGGAATGGATACATTGAAAGTTCAAACGGATACTACTGAGGGTACTGAACTTATCCGCAGCAATCTGGAATTCATTAAAGATATTTTCAAGAACAAAACAAATCAATTACGTTTCCAACATAAATATTATGAAAATGACGATCACGGTTCTGTTCGGTTGATCGGTGAGTATGATGCTCTCCGGTTTATTTTTGAATATTACAAATTGAAAATTTATAATAGTGACCTGGACGACCCCCATTTTAAATTGGATTCTTTATTAACAACACACTATAATAATGTTTCTGAGCAAATTGGCTATCCCGTTAAGCCAGATGAAAGCCTGGTTAATGGTCTTGGATATTATATGCTGAGGCAAAAACAATTTATTAAGGCAGAGGCACTGTTTAAACTAAATATTGCAAACTACCCGGAAACCGCTAATTGTTATGATGGATTGGGTGATTTGTACCTGGCAAAAGGTGACAAATTAAAAGCCATAGAGAGTTTCAAAAAAACCTTAACGTTTAAATTAATTCCTGAAACAAAAGAAAAGCTTGAAAAATTATTAAAGGAAAAAAAGTAAAGTTCAATATTGCAACCATCATTCGTGCGACACAGACAAACTTAACAGATAAGCGAGCAGAAAGGTATGCGTACAACATCGGTTTGGCAATACGACGGGTATAGTGCTAAATCCAAGATTTTTGCTTCCTTTGAAGTTCAGTGATAATAGAAAGTTTCTCCTTTTTTATCCGCCACATCGCCAAGCCGAAAAACGTTATACCGATTGTCCAAGCTACTTATTCTAAAATCTTTACTATTTGATTCGATTCATTTGACAATGATTGAACATTAAGCAGTCAAAAACATTTGTAGGTGTTTATTGAAATCATCCGGCTGTTCAAGATTGGATACGTGTCCTGCATTATCAATAACCTTTAGGATTGAACCTTTGATTTCCTTATTCATAAATTCGGATTGTACAAGAGGTGTTATTACATCTTCTCTGCCACAGATAATCAAAGTAGGAATAGCAATTGTGTGTAAACAGGAACAGGTTTCAGACCGTTCAGCAAGCGCAATGAGTCCTTCAGCCATGATTTTTTGCGTATTAGAAAACACAACCCTTCGTAGCTTTTCAACCACTTCTTTCTTGTTGTTTAGCGAATCCTTGTAAAAGACTCCTTTTATAAATCCTTCGTTGAATGCTGTTACTCCTTCATCCCGAATTTGGCTGATTGATTTGTAACGCTTTTCTTTCGCTTCAGGCGTATCGGCAATACATTGTGTATCGCATAAAATTAAAGATTGGAAGCGCTGAGGGAATCTTTTCATTGCATTTAGCGCTATGTACCCTCCCATAGAAAGCCCGCAAACTATTGCTTTGTCAATTTGTAATTTATCAATAAACATTATTAAGTCTTCAACAAACAAGTCAATGCTTAATGATGCTTTCTCATCCCTTGATTTTCCAAATCCGCGAATATCATAAGCGATAACCCGGCTTGATGACTTTAAAAATTCGAGTTGGCTGTGCCACATTGTTTTGTCGAATGGGAAACCATGAAGAAAGACGACTGGAATACTCCCTTCCCCAATATCGTCATAAGAAATATTGATGTCATTTACTTCGATAGTTAGATTGTATCCTGTAGCTGTTGTTTTCATTTTTATTCTCTATTGTTTTTTCCGTACAATGATGATTCTCTTTATACTGAATACCCTTACATAAATAGTAAAACGATTTATATAATTCACACTTTCTTCCCTACAAAGCAATGCCATTAAGTTAAGGATTTCGACTGCGATGCGGTTTTCAAGGTTCATTCTAATAAGTGTTTGAATCTGAATTCCCCGTAGCTATTATCATGGCTAAAGCCATTTAGCATGAGCCGGATGCTCACCACGCTGAAGCGTGGTGTTATAACTCCGCCATTTATGGCGGAGTATTTGGTGTAAAACTGGTTTGGCTTTAGCCACAAATAATCATGTTTGGAACACAATTACGGCTTAACTTAATGGCATCGCCCTACAGAGTGTCTCTGAAACGTCGGCTTTACTGCTTAAGTCGGGCAAGGAAACTCTGCTTATGTGTTGCAGACACGTAATAGCCTTATTACAATGGTACTGATGCTAATTGCATCGGTCTCGATGTCATATTACAATGGCAGTGATGCTAATTGCATCGGTATCGGTGTTATATTACAATGGCATTGATGTTGATTGCATTGACCTCGATGTCATATTACAATGGTACTGATGCTGATTGCATTGACCTCGATGTCATATTACAATGGCATTGATGCTGATTGCATTGACCTCGATGTCATATTACAATGGTACTGATGCTGATTGCATTGACCTCGATGTTATATTACAATGGTACTGATGCTAATTGCATTGACCTCAATGTCATATTACAATGGCATTGATGCTAATTGCATCGGTCTCGGTGTCTTATTACAATGGCTGTATTCAGTTCCTAACTTACCCCCGAACATTAGACTTTTTCCACAATTCACTAGGCCACTTCATAAAATCAGTTTTATTAAGATCCTCCCTCTGAATCTCCATGCGAGCGGGAGACAAATTCAATTACTTTCTGAAGCGGCCTGGCAAAGAGGAGGTCTAATACCATAAAAAAAGCGAGGCTACCAAAAAGGCAGCCTCGCTTTCGTATCAATTAAACCTTAGTTCTTACTTCTTCTTCTTTCCTGTAAAGCCCGGTCCGGTCTTTACTTGCTTCACCACTTCACCTACGCTTTCAAATTCGACACCATCTTCTGCTTTGTCCACAATGATTTTGAATTCTACACGACGGTTGCGTGCTCTGCCTTCCGGATCATCTTCTCCATTTGGCAGTTCATTTGGAACGGCAGGCATCTTCTCGCCAAACCATTTAGCTACAATTCTACCTTCTGCAATCTTCTTCTTTTTAATCAGGAAGGTCTTCACCTCGTTAGAACGACGCTGAGAAAGTTTTTCGTTGTATTCATCCGTTCCTTTATTGTCGGTATGCCCCTGAATCTCTACGGAATAGCCGGGATGTTCGTTCATGACGCGCACCACTGAATCAATTTGTCCTTTGTAGAAATCAATCACGTTTGATTTGTCGAAGGCAAAATACACGTTCGGAATCTTGATATGAATTTTGATAATCGGGTCTAGGAAGAAAGTTTGCTCGATGGTATCGCGCTCTTCCTCTTCTGCTACTGTCAGGTTATCAATAGATGGCCAGTAGCCTTCTAGGTTCCCGTTGACTTTGTAGGCCGTGTTTCTGTTCAGCGCAAAGTAGAAAGGAACATTGGTAGTCTTGGTGCTATTCACAAACTCAAAGTTGTTGCCCGTTGATTTATACATCGAAGCATCTACTCCTGAAACCGGTGTATTGGTAGCATCTCCTCTCTTAACATAAATAGCCTTCAAAGTAACATCAGGTTTTACGTTCACCGACCAGATGTCGTCGCAACAAGTAGTTCCTCTTGAAGAAGAAGTACCCACGCGGTTAGAAACCATGAATCCTTTATTTCCTTTTTCATCCAAAGCAAAGTAAAGATCATCGGCTTGCGAGTTGACAGGCACGCCCATGTTGGTAGCCACGCCCCATTTGCCGGGAGTTCCTGAAACCTTATAAATGTCCAAACCACCCATAGTAGGACGACCACTGGTAGCAAAATAAAGCACTTTGTTCTTCATGTCATAAGACGGAGTGATGTCATCACCTGCGGTGTTTACCTCATCTCCGGCATTGACCACTTCACCAAAAGTTCCGTCGCTGTTCATTTTTGCATAGAAAATATCCAATCCTCCTTTGGTTCCTTTTCTATCGGACACAAAATAAAGGATGTTGTTACTCTCAGCATCTACACCAAAAGCTGCCTGTGTAGAAGTTCCTTCCGGATTGTTCAAGGCCGTCAATTCTTCCGGCTCGTTCCAGTTCAGTGCATCTTTCTTTGTAGTTCTATAAAGTTTGCATCTGCCCCAATTAGAAAGCAGAGAGCTATCCTGACACATTGTATAGATCAAAGTCTTTTCGTCGCCAGACATAATGGCATTCAATACGTTCTTCTCATCTGCATTGGGAGGAGAAGGCAGTTTGGTCTTGTTAGAATAAGAAGCACCTGCCTTTTCAGCCATATAGATGGCGCTCTCATAGTTTGCCTTGTTGGCAAAAAGATCTACTGCTGTATCGGTTTGCTGAGAAGAGAATAGCACCCGGTTGTTTGCAAAAGGTTTAGGCGAATAATCCTGTAGGGGACTGTTTACTGCACCTTCTGTCCTTACCACCTTGATTTTGGTGGTGTTTTTCATCCATACCAAAGCAGAATCGCAACCTTCAATTTCTGCTTGAGCTAAAGCCTTCAGGTTATCGTCGCGCTTGTCAAGTTTTATCGCCATATAGGCATTAAAAGATTTCTTGGCATCTTCATAGCGCCCATTCATCTTCTGCATTTGTCCCAAATAGAAATTGTCGTTGACATAAGCCTCCGGGTCTTTCTCAATCACCAACTTGTAGTACTTTTCAGCAGCTTCGTAATCGCGCATGAAACGATTGGACTCGCCCAACAGATGCGGAACATCAATCTTGTTCGGCTTATCTTTATATACGTCTTCCAGATAGGAAGCGGCATTATAATAGCTTCCGTCCTTCAATAGCTTACGGGATATTTTCAGTTTCTTTCCTGCTTTTACCTTTGGATATTTTTGAACCGTTTTAGTTTCTTTGTCCTGCGCACCGAGAAAAAGTGTCAGGGGAATCAGAGCAGCTAATAAAAAATACTTCATAGTTTAGTCTTAAGTTTTCTGGGGTTTTAAAATTCTTTCCCTGGTGATTAAATTTTAGTAACGAGGATTGAAGAGATACATGTGCTCCTTCGGAACCTTGACAATTCCGATATAACTCAGGGTAACTTCGAATGCCTGCGCATAAGGACCTCCGATATTTTTAGAATCTGCTCTTTGCTTACCCAAAGCTGCATCATAAGCAAATCCGGCACGGAAGCCTCTGATTTCAAATCCTACCTTAGGTATCAAAGTATAGTTGCCTTTGTTCAAACGATTCCACAAGCCTAAGAATATAGTAGCGCGCTTAGCAGGGTCTCTCACTACGTGGATACCGCCGGTCAAACCGAAATTAGTTTCCTGTGCCTTTGCCTGATTTTGATAAAGTACTCCGGGGATGATGACTGCTTTATCCTTGATGTCAAATTCAAAGCCTCCGTGAATGGTATGGCGGAAAGGAGTTTTAAATTTGTCTATGCTGTTCAGCACATAGTCCTGAGCATAGCGCGTAGCGTTATTAAAGGAGTAGCCGGCATATACCCTTCCACTTTTCATGAAACTGTATTTGGCAAACAAGCCCACGTTGAACTGTCCTTTGATTTTGCCTTTGCCAAGAGATTCGGTTGATTGTCCATAATCCAGTGTATTAGGATCAAAGCCGTCAGCAAATTTCAACTTGCTGAAATCTACCTTGTTCATAATCACACCTCCCTGAAAGCCCACACCCAACTGGAATTTGCCTTCGGGACCAAAACCCATGTTGTAAGCAACAGAAGCTAGAATATGATTGATGTTAAAAGTCTTACCATTTTGCTGGTCATTGACAAACACCACACCTACTCCTAATGCACCATGCTTAATCTTCTCTCTCAAAAGGGAGAAATCAACACTGACAGAGGGCGTAGAAAAAGCCGGATTACTGGTAGTCATACCAGGCCATTGGTTGCGGTATATTCCTGTAATTCTGTAAAGCCCATTGAAGTTTCCGGTCATTGCCGGGTTCAATGTTAGCGGCGAAGAATAAAACTGGGAAAAGTGAATATCCTGTGACGATAAGGTCAGGCCTGTTGCCAACAAGAATAAGATGGCGTAGAATCTTACTTTCATGTGTTATGGATTGTTTTATTTAATCGGGTTCAAAGAAAATAATTTTTATCAAATGATTAGCGCAAAAGTGTGAACGAGCCGGAATCATGATGCTGAATGTTTATTCCAGAGTTGTTCTGGTCGGGTCCCAGCATCTTAATATAATAGATATAGGTGCCTACAGGCTGCTCCGCTCCTTTGAATGTTCCATCCCAATAGCCGTTGCCGTCATAGATTAATTGTCCCCAACGATTATAGATTTTCATAGACTCAATGGTATATACCTCTTCCAGATGCTTAGGAATAACCGGCCCGTAGGTATCGTTCATGCCATCTCCGTTAGGCGTAAAGGCATCAGGCATAGGCGGAACGCCCGGCGGAATGACGGTGAGCAACACCGTATCATAAGCTACGCATCCAAATTCCTCATCTAAAACCATCACGGTATAGGTAGTGGTGACAAGGGGTGCCTTTACATAAGGTGACTTTTCGGTGGAGTCTACCAGATAAGTAGAAGGGCTCCATGAATAGTTAAAGGTGCCGGTATAACTTGTAGCAGCCACATCCAACGTAGCATCGCGGCCAGAGAATACTGTTCCAGAAGCAGGGTCAGAAACCACAGCATCTACTACCAAACAACGGATACCAATTTCAATCGCATCGGTGCCTGTACAGTTGAATTGATCGGTTACGGTCAAGGAGTAGCTCCCTGTCTTGGAAACCGAAATGCTTGAAGCGGTGCTATCGTTTGACCACAGATAGGTGCCGTTAGCACCGGAAGCTAAGGTCACTGCCGTATCACAATGACAAAGATTTATGTCATCACCCAAATTTACTACCGGTGGATTGTTCGCAATAATCGTAATCGTATCTCGTGAAGTACATCCATCCTTGGAAGCCGCCACTGAATAATCACCCGGTGTCGAAATCACCAGAGAATCTGCTTGTGTATTTCCCGGAGTCCAAGTATAAGTAGCTCCCGATTCTATATTAACCCGGAGAACGGAACTGCCCTGCCCTACACATATTGCATTTGGCATTGCAGTAATCTCAGGACTCGGTGCAGGTAACGCCCTTACGCTTGCTGTATCCATTGCTTTAACTATACAGCCCCGATTATCCGTGGCGGTGTAAGTATAAACACCAGAAGTACTCACATTAATATTTTGAGTAGTGCCTCCATTATTCCATTTATATATGACAAAGCCGCTGCTACCGATTAGCTCAATAGAACTGCCCAAACAAAATGAAGTATCACCAGCCGGTGTGACCATTGCAGGACTCAGTATATATTTAGAAACAGTCACTGTGTCTGAATTATAAAAACATTTGCCGTCAAACACCCGCACCCAATAGCCCTTTACATTGGGTACCTGTGGCGCTGTACTAATGGAAGGTACCGTATCACCCGTGGACCATTGATAGGATGAATAAGGCGAACCACTAGGGGTTAGTTGCACCGTGTCATAGGGACAAATACTTGTATCGCGCCCCAGAGTTACTGGACCTCGTTCAATAATTTTAATCCTAATCGTATCATTCACCCTACAACCAATAGGGCTAAACGCTGTTAAGCGGTAAGTAGTAGAAGTAGTTGGCCAAACGAAAGGACTTTGAGCGGTATCTGATGAAATATTAGCACTTGGAATCCAGCGGAATGAAGCGCCTGTACCATTAAATATGATTTGAGAAGTATCACCGGGACAGGTAGAATCCGGAGAGACACCGATAGTGTAAGGGAAATCACCAATGCTTACTTTAATCGTATCACGCATCACACAGCCATTATTTAAAGTGGCCACAAAGGAATATTCGGTGGGCGTTCCTGGAAAAGCCTTTGGATTTAGAATCGTTGGATCTGACAAACCGGAGGATGGAGTCCAAAGAATAGAAGAAATCAAACTGTTAGCCGTGCTTTGCGGAGTGAACCGAAAAGCAATAGGCGAAGAGGTCGTCCATGAAGATGCATTATATCCTACAGGGCTATTTCCCACTGTACCGGTCGTGTTCTCCACACCCAGTGTATTCGTCATACCGGAAGATGTCTGAGAGAAGATGTGCATCTCAATCACATTCGTGCCTTCATATATCTGCATCTCGCCGCTCAAAGCCCCTATTCCGGTAACAAAGCGTACATTATTCCATCGAATCACCACCACGCGGTTTGGTGCCGAGCCGGTAGTAAAATAGTCAATCGTTCCGCCTAGATTGGTGTTCATATCACTCCAACATAAAGCAATCACATTATTCGGTGAAGCCGCTGCCGGCAAGGATTGCCCCAAACAACAACCTGCACCCTGACCAGAGGAGAAGGTGATAAAACCGTTGGTAGAAATATAATACTGCGTAACGGTGCTACAGAAAAAGCTGAACGAAAAAGGCAAAGTCTTCACCGGGCTGACCACATCATCACCCACCGGTCCGGCAGTAGTGCTACCAGGTGGAGTAATTGGCGAATATGGGATCGGTGTTACTATATAGCCGGGGATGCAGCTAGTCACCGGTGGATGAATAAACCTTGCTCTCAATTCTATAGAATCCGTGTTACAAACAACGGTATCCGGTCCCGCCGTCATCGCTAGGCTTGTATCTATAAAGAGTTGAATGGTCGTATCCCCTGAACACAATCCGTCGCTCACTTTCACATGATAGGTAACATTATAGTTCACCACTGCGGTAGGATTAGAAGTATCTGGCAGAATTGTTCCATCAGAACCCGTCCAAGTATAGCTCAACTGATTGATAGGCGAAACACACATTCCAAACCTAGTGTTTGGCCGATTTCTTCCAACAGTACCCTGCGCGTTGATATTGGTGCAGCCCGAACTGGTAGTAAGGGTTGCTGTTCCATAACGAACTGAGTTCAACTCCGTGCTTTGACTATAAAACACCGGATCGGCTGAGGTGCTGACACTGGTGTCATAACAAATCTCCACTAGCAGGTTTGAAAATCCATCCCAATTATATGGCGTATCAAAAGTGTGAATGTTCCAACCGGCAGTAGTACTATATGTCATCGGATTAAGCACCGTAACAAAAGACGCTGTAACGTAAGAGCCTGCAACGAGCGACTTCAACGGCGTGCAAGCCAATTTAATCGTAAAACTACCGAAAGGGCGAACACTATTTTTTGTGGCTACATTGAAACCAAGACTTGTAATAGCTCCTGCACCCATACCGAGCGACTGCAATTCATATCCTTGATACAAATACTGAAATCTGCCATCCGTCTGACCGGTGTAGGGGGTGGTGTTGGTGGACGTAGAAGTGGTAGCTGTTCCCAAATCTTTTGAAATCACTTTACTATTTGCCATACAAGGATTCTGCGGATCGCTCACCGCGCCACAGTTCACCAAACCTACTATCGGATTCAATACCACCGACGCTCCGGGGCATACATAATTATCTGATGGAAACACAATCAATTTTGGACCGATACCCTGAACCACTACCTGAAAACTATCCGTCACCATACACTGCGCCTGCGACACCATCGTAACACTATAGGTGGTCGTAGCCGTAGGGCGTACATCTGTGGTAGCCGAAGTTGGGTTAGTAATACCTCCCGATGCTGGCGACCACGAATAAGTGAAGGGTCCTCCGGTTGGGGGAACTCCTGCGGCTGTCAACGAAGTGCTGGCGTTCCAGACAAATAGTATCATCCGGCGAAGTGATACTGATGTCGAAAGGTGGAACCACAAAGACTACTACTGTATCGGTCTTCTTACATCCGCCAATTAGGTTTCCCGTTACCACATAACTGGTGGTAGCAGCCGGAGCTATAAATATAGAGGAACTATCACTGTTCGCATTAACGATACCCGTAGTCGGTGTCCACGAAAAATGGTTTCCGCCTATGGCTGATACTTCTACCGGATCGCCGGTTGTACAATAAAATTTATCAGGTCCGGCATAGGTTTCATCCAACACTGAAATGGTATAAGTAATCAACTGCAAACCAGGAATGGGGCAGGCATTATCCAACACTTGAATCGTAAAATAACGGAAACCGGTATCGTTAGGCATAGGCAACCAAGTGAAGGTAATATTCACCGTGTCGGGGCTGCCGGCAGTAACATAGGTAACCGTTGCACCCGGAATGGCGGCTGCTACGTTTGAACTTACCGTCAACGGCTGACCATCGGGGTCCTTGGCACCAATAGTGAAACTCACCTCGTTTCCCGGACAAAGCCCGATTGAATTACAATCAAACACTACTGCACCGGTCGTGTTGCCGTTATTCAAACAACTATTAATCTGTGGTGCATTATTATTACAGTTGATCACAATAATCTCAATATCGCGCATCGTACTTCCTATCAACACTCCGTTGCGATATTCTTGCACCAATACATCCACCACATAAACACCTTGTGCAGTGGGCGTGAAAGACATCTGTCCGGTCTGGGTATTAAATCCAAAACCCGAGGCGGTGGGTAATGGGCTGTTCACATTATACCCGCCCTGATAGCTCAGGTTAGCACCATTATCATTTTGAGGGGTAATTAAAGAGTAAACCAATGAATCACCATCCGTATCTACCGAACCGTGCGAATAATTCACCGGTTGGTTCACACAGAAATAAGGCACAGGTAAGGAAGTGAATATCGGCGCACTATTACACACCACATTACTTGTATTCAGGGTAGCTGCTACGCCGAAATAGAGGCTGGGTGGATTGTTATCAAATAAATTAGTAGAAGTATTGCGACAACAATCGCCGTATCGAAAGGTATAGGTATTGCAATTCGCCTGAACAGTCACCGTGCCTACATACGTATAGCGCTGCACCCCGGATAAGAGCCGCCTCGGCAGGTAGATAGATAGGTTGGGCAAAGTTGAGACACCTCCTGTCCGCTTTGATTTTGATCCAATGTCAACGTAACCGAAGAATTGCCACAAGAAGAAAGGACATCTACCGGTATTGTATTTGTTACTGCCACACCGCTGCAATCGCGATAAAGCGTCACGACAATCTGATATTGATTTCCACCCAAGCACCGATAGGAAATATCCGAACCCATGATATGGGTGGCCATCAGTGGAGCGGTAAGAAAACAACAAGCAACAAGTGCTAATAACCCTTTAAATAGAGTGGAAAGTCCTTTCATAAGAATGAGGATGGATACAGAAAATTCGATGGCTAAAATAGATATTTTGAAGAAAGTGGTTAATTATTGATAAAGAATCCTTCCAGTAAAATTTAATCCTCCTAATAAATCTAGGCAAGCGATTAAATGAAACAAAACGCCAACGACCCTGACCGGTTAGTTTGCTGTTGATATAAAACTCCTTCAGTTTCCTCAGCTCTATCTGTGGCCTATTTTGTTTAACTATCTACTTTATCTATAGGGGAAAGAAAATGTTCAGAGAAAAACAGATTCCGGACAATGCCACATGCAACTACTTCTTCAAAGAAATCAACCCAAAGATCACCACCTTTCTAGATGGGAGATATTTAATGAGGCATTGGGTGTTGCCTTAAAAGTCACAATAAAACAGTAATTAATAGCCATGTATCACCAATTTTGATCGGCTTAGAATATCAATTTGCCAAATCCGTTTGTTACGACCTGTAAGTAATGAAAGACCTAGTCAGAAACAATGTTTGGAGACATTTAGGAGCACAGACTCTAAAAAGGCCTCGTTTTTCGGCCAATAAACACCTTCTGATATTAAGATAATCCCCATTTTGAGCAAACAGGCACCTATCTCAAGCTAACAGGTACCGAATAGCTACGAACAGGGACCGATCTTTAGCTAACAGGTACCGAATAGCAGTTAACAGGCATCCGTCTTTAGCTAACAGGGACCGAGTAGCAACTAACAGGGACCTGTCTCTTGCTAACAGGGACCGAATAGCTACGAACAGGGACCTATCTCTTGCTAACAGGTACCGAATAGCTACGAACAGGGACCTGTCTCTTACTAACAGGTACCGAATAGCGGCTAACAGGGACCTGTCTCTTACTAACAGGTACCGAATAGCTGGAGATGGGTACCGAATAGAAATAAGTCGGTCAAAAACGGAAAAGGAAGAGGACAATTTGGCAGAGATTGGGGTAAAATGGAAAAAGCAGAGGAAGCAAACACAAAGACGGTAACAAGCAAACCTGTCCGCCCTGTAAGTTTTGCCTACCTCAATTAAACAACTCTTTCTTATTTATCAGAAACCAATTTTAAAATTCCCATCAGTCCATATATAGTTGAATTATCTGACGATTGAAAGTCAACTGAGAGATGAATTGGATATGGTCCAAGAAGAGGTCGGTGGAGTTTAATTCATACAAACCTTGCTCATGTCATTGGGCATCGCGTACATCAGTTTGATTAGCTCAACGGATTTGCTATAATCTTCCCAACGCTGATAAAGTATTTCGGTTTGTTCAATTAACTGGTTGTAGCGATCTATCACCTGGTTGCAGGTTTCTATAAATTCTTCTTGTTTATCGGCCATATTGCCGATGCTGTCAAAAAATGCCTGTTCATCCTGATCATACTGATCTGAATCGAGTGAACAGGTTTCACTTTTTTGTGCAAATCTGTCACGGAACTCTTTGTACTCGTCAAACAGTTCAGAAAATAATTCATCTTTTGTATTCAACGGGGTGAAGACCAAATACATTTTTTCACTTTCATCTGCCAGTTGCTGCATTTCCTCATTGAAACGGTGCATAACACTAAAAAAGTTGCGAGCGTCGGCCGCAATCATTTCAATAGATGGACGGTTCACAACCACACGGTTTATAGTTTGTGCGGCATTTTTTTCGAGGATGGCGAGTTGCACATGCAAGCGGGTGTATTGCGACAGCGACCGGTCAATATGTTCGCTGTGTTGTTCATATTTATTTTGAACTGATTCGTATTCGCCATACAAATCCTTCACAAAATTGTGCAGGGCGGTGTAGCGCTCCAGCATTTCTTCTTCAAAAGGGTGAAAAGGTTTTAGCTCGTTATAGCTAAGATCTATGGTGCGTAGCGGAAGTTCTATTTTCTTGTTCATCATAATGAGGTATGTTAGATACTAACAAGATATAGAGCCAAGGATACTTTGTCAAGCTAATCTGCGCACAATTTGTACGAATCATTGCGGGGCTTGGGGAATACAAGTGGCAAGAGTAGAACGGGAAGGAGAGATTGACTGATTTACAGATTGACCAACAGTCCAGATGGCTGCTTTTAATACATCTGTCTATCCTTCAATTATTAAAGCCTATTCCAGCAGTGCTTCTCTGCTCTTGGGTTTGCGATCTATCTGCCATTTAAAATCTTTCAATTGCATTTGCTCTTTGGTGAGCATCTTCATCGGTGTGAAAACGGCTTCCGGTTTTTTGATGAATACAATCTTCTTGATCTTTTTGTTTTCAAAGTGAAGACTGATGGTGTTGGACTGTGCCTTGTTCGCTCCGATGAATTTATCCTTTTCGTCTTTTCCGAAATAAAGGCTTTCGCTGTTCCCTTCCACATCTAAACGTCGCATTTCATTGTCTTCAAAATAGCCGAAGATGTTGGTTCCTTTTATCTGGTCGTAATATTTTTTCCCGGTAGGAGAAATAATAAACCCCGACCGATAGATGCTGAAGTGATCGGCCTTTCGATTTTTCGTGTAGAAGTAAATGGTGTCTCCGCTCATCTGGGTTTGGTCGCTCCATATCACCGGCTGTTGATACATGCGGAAGATGGAATCTTCAAAAGAATAGAAGAGCGAATCGCAAACACCCTGCATATCTTTCATAAACAGTTGCACATTTCGGTAGGCAAAAAAATTGCGCACGGTATCAGTTTCAGATTTTGTCATGGACTTGAGGGTATCGCCGGTAAGCAACAAAGAATCCTTTTCCATTTTATAAATCATCAAAGGTTTTTGAGTGGCCATGATGTATTGTCGCCGATCCGAATATTCTCCATAGTGCCCGAGAATCTCCACTCCCATCGAGGAATCAATCCATTGAAAGGGGCCAATCACCTTACTAAAACCGATGGCCCGTTCGTAGAAAATACTATCCGCATTCAATTGTTGGGGTGGGTTATAAACCGTGGTGTTCTTTCCAAAAGCAGAAATATTGTGCTCGCTGTCGTACCAGCCGCTGGAGCATACAATCCGGCTTTCGGCATTGATGATTTCTGTGTGGCCGAGAAAGGTAGATACTTTGGTGCCGGTGTGATATTTCAGCGTGTCGGAGTATAAGGTATAATCAGGATCTTTGATGACTACATCTCCTTTGAAAAACACTTCGTTAGTATTGGAATAATAATACCCACGCTTGCTGGTGATGACCGTTGAGTCTTTGAGCACCCGGCCGCTGTCTACATAATAGCTGAGGCGGTTCTTTACATCATAAAACAGTTGGTTAGTAAATAGTTTCATGTTTCCGTCGCTTAGTTGGGCATTACCCTGAAGCGAAGAAAACTTTCGGTTGCCATCGTGATGTAAAGTATTGGAGAAAGCATTTACGGTATCTTGTTGAATATGGATATGCCCCCAAGCATCTACGGAGTTGGTTTCTTTGTCGAGATGAGCGCTGTCGCACCACATCAGGATTTCATCCTGCTTGAGCCTTACATTACCTACCAGCTTAGTAATCTTCTTTCCTCCACTTTCCTGAAAGCGCAACTCATCGGCGTTCAGTATTTCTACTTCCTTTTTTTCATCGCTCTTTTGAGAAAACGAAAATACAGGCAACAAGAATCCTGCCAAAAGAAGCAGGTAAGCATAAACCGGTTTTTGATTTTGGATAATTATACGGAGCAAAGGAATTGATGCAATCACAAAAACAAAGTTCGGAAAATTGAGCAGAGCTTATTTCCCGGACTCGTTGTATCTCTTCTCCATGCGGGTTTCGTGCTTTTTGGCACCAAATACACTTACATTGATATAGCGATATGGGCGCTCCTTGACATCTTTTAAGAGGACGTTGAGGTTACCTACAGTAGTGTCGAGTTTGGTATAAAGTTCATCTTCCTTCACCAATTTGCCTATGGTACCTTTTCCGTCTTTAATACCCTGAATCACACCGTTCAGTTCCATCACGGTAGCATTGAGGTTGTTGACCGTTTGCTTGAGGTTTGCCTGCTTCAGCGAGTCGGTGATACTCCTAGCGTTATGAAGAATGGTTGTAATAGCCTCGTTGCTCTTTTCGATATTGCCGCTGATACTTTGCAGATTTTTGATGGTTAGTTTCAGGTTCTCCTGATTGTCGGCCAAAATGCTGTTGATTTTATCAAGTGCATCGTTAATTCCGCCGAGGGTGGTATAAATACCATCAGGGTTTCTTTTGTCGAAAAGATATTTGATGCCGATAATGCTAGTGTCTAATTGAGGAATTATTTTTCTGACATCCATCATGATGGGGTCAATCTGTGAACCGAGTTGTTCGGTCAGATCTCTCTTAAACAAGGTATTTATTGTATCGCCGTCTTTCAAATACTCCTTTGAATTTCCGAAGGAAAGGGAAACCTTTTTACTACCCAGAAAGTCCGTAGAAATCAAATTAGCTAGGGTGCTGTCACTTTTAGGTACTTTAATACCCTTTTCGATTACCAGTTCGACTACTATTTTCCCATCATCATGGTTGCGCGACATTTTGCCTACACGCCCAATCGGGAAACCGTTTACTTCTACCAAGTTTGATTTGTATAGCCCATCAACACGGTCGTAAACAGCGTAGTAAACATTTTCATTGGTGAAAATGTCAATGCCTTTGAGAAAATAAAAGCCCAGAATAAAAATCGTAATAGCGATTACAGAAAAGATACCAACCTTAGCAGGATTCGACACAGAATAAATTTTGTCAAAAATATGTTTTTGAGATTGAAATCAAAGAGAATGAAGCGAGTGACGTGTTCTGAATATCAAAGCAGCAGTCATATCGAATCTTTCTTAATCACATCTCATCTACCTCCATATCCTGTTTCTTATCATAAAGAATCAAGTACTGACGGGCTTGATCTACTCCTAACTCAATAGCTCTCCTCCAGTCCGCAACGGCTCCCAGAGTGTCTGCTAAGCTAATCTTAGCCACCGCTCGGTTAAAAAAAGTGAGTCCCCGGCCATCATTGATCTGGATAGATGAATCATAATCTGCCAAGGCATCGGCAATTCTATCCAAATGAAATTTGGCGGCGCCTCTGTTACTGTATGCGTCGAAATAATCGGGTTCTATCTCGATTGCTTTGTTGAAGTCTTCTAAAGCTGGCTCATAGTTTTTTAGCAAATCTCTTAAGGAGCCCCTATTGTTGTAAGCTGCGGCATATTTTGGATCTAGTTCAATCGCCTTTGTCAGATCCTCCAATGCACCAACATTGTCACCGATGCTGTTTTTGGCAATAGCTCTTTGATTGTAAGCCACTGCAACATTAGGTTGCTTGTCAATGACATCATTAAAAAGAGTGATGCTGTTTTCCCATACCTTAATTCTAATGGTAGTTCGCCAGGTACAAAAGACTATAAAAGCTAGCATAGCGCCGATGACATAGTTTTTAATCTTACCTGCATAGGAGAACTTATCATCTTTGACATAAACATAAAATTGGCCCATAATAAAAAACAAACCAGTATAGGATAAATAGGTATAGCGGTTGGCAGTTCCAAAAAATCCGGAGGGGACAATCCGTAACAATACAGAAATCGCGATGATAAAAAACAGAGTGCCAAAAATGAGTTCCTTTCTAAACTTCCCAGCGCGATAAACTCCCCAAATAATCAACGGGATAACCGGAATAGCGAGGAAATATTTGAGGGGTAATGTGGTCGAACTATCTGGGTAGCCATATATGGTACTAAGCTCACGGGGATATATAAACTTTTCAAAGTAAAACACAATGGAATAATTAGAGACTAAAAAGTTATCGAACAGTGAATAGTTTTGTCCCACTTCAAATATAGAGTCCCCCTCGTCGCTGTGAGTCATTAGAGTTAAAATTCCAAAGCCTAATGCGATTAGGAAGAATGGTATTTTCTCTAGGAACAGTCTCTTATCAATTTTTCTTGACAGGTAATAATCTACAAGAAACAATATGGGGGCAAAAGTAACTGCGGATGGTTTTGAAAGACAGGCTAAGATGAAAAGTAAGGCCGCATAGACCAGAAATTTAATTCGATAGTTATTATGTATATAGTCCAGATAAAGGGACTGTCCATAAAAGAAAAAGATTAGAAATAGAGAAGTCTTTATCTGGCAAGCCCAAGTGACCACCGAAACGTGCATGGGGTGTATAGCGAAGAGTATGGCTACTATAGTGGCGACTTCATATCTTCCTGTTAGCCGAAAGATAAATTTATAAAGCATGATGGTAGCCAGAATGTGCAAAATGATACTTAACAAATGATAGGCTTGAGGATTCAGTTCCCAGAAATGATACACGAAAGAATAGACGGCAAAAGGGAGAGGATTGTACATTCCAATAACCGGCGTAGTAAATATCTTTGCCATTCCTTCAAGAGAGAAATCTCTGATCAGTTCATTGCTGATAATATAATCTGGGTCATCCCAATTGGTAAAATCATATTTGATTGCCGGAGAGAATAACACCAATATATAAATTGCAATAGCGGTCAGAATAATTGCATTTCTCCATTGAAAGTTTTCTCCTCCTGAGTCCTTTGTCTGAGACTGCTTTTTCTTTGTTCGATCCTTTCTGTTAGTTTTTGCCATTTGTTTATCTTAAATCTTCTTTTTAAATACTAAAAACAGGGAACTGCCAAAGGGCTTTCGGCTGAATAAATTATTCTCCAATTTGGTTGTCAAATACAAAGCTGAGTTGAGTAACCCATATTCGGGTTTTATATCCGATTCCATCTTTACTGGCATGTTAAATCTCATCCTGACCCTTTGGCTGATTCTTTTAGTCCAGATAAAGGGAGATAGAAAGAACGGCCAATAGGTTTCTTGTACCAACTCATATTTATTTTGGTCAAATGCGGTCCATAAGTCCTTCTTCTGGAACCTTTTTTTAATTCCTACCCGCACATCATGCATCCCACGAAAAGCACTGATGGACGGCATATTACAGATCAATAGTCCCCCAGACTTCAATACTTCATGAATGTCATCAGTAATCTTTCTTTGCTCTTGTTCATCAAAAAAATAGAGTACATCGTTGCTGATAATTATATCTGCTTCCTGACTTTTGAAATGGGACGAAATTCGTTGCAAATCTCCCTGACGAACTTGGATACCTTTGCTTTGGCAGATTTGAACTGCTGTCTTGGAAGAATCAAACCCCGAAATGTTCTCATATCCATTCGCTTTCAAAAAAGTAATCAGCCCGCAGGTGCCACATCCAGCATCCAAAATAGAGATGTCTTTTTCTGTAAAATACTTTCCGATAGAGCGAAGTACCAATTGATGCAAAGACCTGTACCACCAATGATTCCCCTCCCCCAGCGCCATTTTATAGTATTCTTCTTCAACCATTATGAATCCTTTGGGTTTTTATGATTGAAACTTCGTTTCTTAACCACCCATTGCGGGGTATTGTTCTGGTCTAAGTATTGTTTACCTTGATATTCTCCAATTAGCCCCAAGAAGATAATTTGGAATCCACTAAAGATTAGAGTGATAACTACCGTAGATGTCCAGCCCGGTGGCTCTTGATAAACGACTTTAGATAAAACAAAGAGGGCCGCCATGATAACGCCCACGATGAAAATAAAAATACCTGAAATGGTAAATACCCTCAGGGGCTTTATAGAAAAGTTGACAAACATGTTCAGATAAAGAGAAAGTAACTTTGCTGCCGTATAATTTGATTTGCCATTTAATCTTTTGGCATGATCCACATAAACACTGCATATATTGTTGGTGCTGCGAATTATCAATCCATCAATATACGGAAACGGCCCTTTGTATTTGATTATTTCCTCGACTACCTACTTTCTAATAATCTTAAAACTTGATAGGTAAAGATCAGATGGTTTGTCCATCAAAAAGTTCGTGACCGAGTTGTTTATAGCGCTCAGAATATTGCGAACCAGATGATGATTTTTGACATGATATTTTGAATATACCACATCCCATCCCTCTTCAATTGCGTTTAATAATTTAAGAATCTCGGAAGGTGGATTTTGAAAATCGTCATCTATGATTACCGCATACTCGCCTCCTACAAAATTCAACCCGCACATGACCGCATTATGCTCGCCAAAGTTTCGTCTAAGAGAGATAAACTTTATCCGATCTCTTTGAGCGGCAATTTCATCGCATATAGCCTCGGTTTTATCCTGACTTCCATCATTAATCAGAATTATCTCAAAATCAATTCCCTTTAAATCAACAAACACCTGTTCTACCAATTCTGCAATTGTAGCTTGCGCATTAAACACCGGAATAATTACTGAAAGTTTCATTCAATATTGATTTATCGTTTCAACAATATGGTTCAACTCCGCTTCGGTCAAGGTTGGATTTAGTGGTATGCTCAATACCTCCGAATGAATTTTATCCGCAATAGGCATTTTCCAATCATTCCATTCTATAAATGCTTTTTGTTTATAAAAAGGAATCGGATAATGGACTTGGGTTTCAATACCATGTGTTTGCAAGAAGTTTATCAACTGATTTCGATCAGGCGTTCGAATAACAAAAAGGTGCCAAACACTTGACTCATCAAATTGTGGCAATACGATTTTTGGCTGCCTAATGTTCCTCAAATAATATCGAGCTATTTCCCTCCGCCTTTCGTTTTCCGAATCCAGATAATTTAGCTTTACCCGAAGTATAGCGGCCTGCAATTCATCCAACCGACTGTTATATCCTTTCCGAATGGAATGATTTTTTTTCTCAAAACCATAATTACGCATTTCTCGAATCGTAGTTGCCAACGAGGAATCATTAGTTAACACCGCTCCTCCATCACCTACTGCTCCCAGATTTTTAGTAGGATAAAAACTAAACGCTGCAATATCCCCCCAATTACCGGCTTTAACTCCCTGATATGATGCTCCATGAGCCTGTGCACAATCTTCTATTATTCGCAGGTTATATCTCTTTGCGACGGAAGCTATCTTATCCATTTCGCACACCCGCCCATAAAGGTGGGTAACCAATATAGCTCTGGTATTCTCTGTAACGCTTGCTTCAATTTTTTCGTAATCAATGTTATATGTATCCATTTTAGGATCTACCAACACCGGTTTAAGTCCGTTATAGCAAACTGCCAAAGCTGCTGATATATAGCTGTTGGATGCCAGAATAATTTCGGAGTTCTGTGTGAAATCAAATGCCTTGATTGCCAGAAATAATGCATCGGTGCCGTTAGCTACGCTGATACAATTATTCACCCCACAATACTTTGCAAACTCCGTTTCAAAGATTTTGCCTTGCTCTCCCAATATATATCGCCCTGAGCGCAATACATTAATTAATGCATTTTGCAACTCCGTGAAATGCAATTCATTCATTTTCTGCAAATCAAGGAATGGGATCATCTGGCTTGGTTATACTCTTCAAAAATGTAATCATCTTGATTGAAATACTCTGATGCGCAGGATAGCAGAATAGTATTCGGGGCAAAGTCATAAAGGTCGTGCCAATCTTTTGGCTCCAGTATCAGACAGTTCTTAGGCGTATTCAAATGATAATGCTGCCCCTCTTGCCCATTATTTACCCTTACCCGACAACTCCCCGTCAGGCAGATCAGCGCTTGATGGGTGGTTTTATGTCTATGTCCTCCCCTTTTCGATTCATCTACTCCGTAGATATAAAACAGTCTCTTAATCGGAAATGGGATTTCGTGATCCTCTAACACGCTTAGATTACCTCTGGTATCTGAAAATGTTCTTAAGGTCAAAAGATTTGCCATGTACTTATGGGTAAAACAAAGAATCAGGTTAAAAACTAAAACAGCAACGAGGGCGATGACCCTAAAACTGAATTCACCACTTGAAAAGCCTTAGCCTTTCATGAGTTTATCAGGCTCTCTGGCTCTCTTCTATTACAGACTAAAACCTGAGCAGCCTAAATCCTGCCATTAACTATTAAATAATGAGTACTCGTAGATTGAGATACCGCCTATAAGCATCATCTCCCGTAGAGGGAGTGAAGTCAAAATGTTTTGGAGTAAGTATTATTAAATCTGAAAGCCACTGCTGATTTTCAGAAAATTCAGGGTGCTGAATATTAAACGTCTTTAGCGATAGAGACTTTATCTTATACCTTATCTCAAAAAGAAAACAGGCCATGGAATCGCCCTCATCCTCAGAATAAATACTCGACAATTCCTGACACTCTGCGATGGCACCATCCGCTGAGATCAGCGTAATATCATCCGTTATAAACAGGTTAAGGATGGTGAAAGCATGAACCAAATAGAGAATGTGGAAGACGAAAAACGTCTTCAACAGGTTCGGATACTTTTTATATTGTCTAGTCATTATTCCTAAAACGGAAATCAGTGTATCCTGAATTTCCGATGTGAAACTATCTATTTTACCTTCTGCAAGCAGAAAGCCAAAAACCTCTATTTCCCTTCCGCGACTTTCATCTCATCTGCCGACATCCTTTTGCCATTCCTGAATCCCGCAATAAATGCGCCGCTGTAACTACTACTGATAGCCTTGATTAAATACTTCTTGGCCTCGCTGAAGGTACCGGCCGATGCTCCATAATACCTTATAAATCCTGTTCCCGTTGGTTCGGAGCTGTAATTCGGGAATACCCGAATCAATTTATCCCGATCCTTCGCACCTAATTCTCCTTTAAGCGCGAACAGTTGAATTTTGAATACGGCAGCCGGTTCTGTTTTGGCTTCTGGCACCTCCTCTTTCTTTACCGTTACCGGTGGTGCCTTTTCAGTCTTGATTACAGGTGGCGGTGGCGGAGTAACAATTTCCGTAGCCTTCACTACCGGTTCCTTCTCTACCACCGAGGTGCTCGACGAAGATGGCTTCACCTGAACTACCGCCGTGGAAGTAGAATTCCCTCCTCCACTGCGCACCTCAATCGGCTTTTTAATCGTTTGTGCATTTTGTGAGCTTGCGTTGGTGCTACTAGTTTCCGGTTTGGTTATAACTGGTTCACTTTTTATAGTTTCCGAAGAGACTACTTTTGTTTTTGAGTTCTCGTCTTTTGTCGGAGTGCTCGCTTCCGGCGTGACTTTCTTTTCCACCTTTTCTTCTACCGGCTCCTTTTTTACTTCCGGCTGCTTTTCTTTAGGTTCTTCGGGTTTTGATGCGACCTCCACCTCTCCCCCATTTCCTTTTTCTAAAAACATTTTATAATCCTTAAAGGCATTGAATAGCGCATGTGCAATTTGATCCTGCCCCTTTTCCGAAGTCAAATATTTTTCTTCTTCCGGGTTAGAGATAAATCCGATTTCGGCCAGCAAACTGGGCATGGCAGTTTTGTATAGCACATAAAAGCCGGCTTGCTTCACCCCCATACTTTTGCGACGTGCTCCGTTTTCCATCTGGTTTTCAATCTTGGAGGCAAATTCTATACTTTGATCTAAAAAAGCATTCTGCTTCATGCTCATAATGATATGCCCTTCCGGAGTGTTCGGATCAAACTCATAGTTCTTGTCGCGGTCTTCCTCCAACAAAATAACCGAGTTCTCCCGCTTGGCCACTTCTAAGTTCGCCTCCGTGCGGTGCAGACCCAACACATAAGTACTGGAGCCATAAGCATCGGGATTATTGTTAGAGTTACAGTGAACTGCAATGAAAAGATCTGCCTTGTTTTTGTTGGCAATCTCAGCCCGTTCGTGTAGTTCGAGGAACACATCGGTCTTTCGGGTATAAACCACCTTTACATTGGGATAATTGCTTTGGATATAATCACCGATTTTTAAGGCTACGGCTAGCGCCACATCCTTTTCTTTGGTGCCTTTAGGACCAATTGCGCCGGGGTCTTTTCCACCGTGGCCCGCATCAATCACAATAGTTTTTATCGTAAAACTACCCCCGGCAATTCCTTCCACCGAGATCAAAAAGCATGTTAAGACTAAAATGAAACGAAAGCTCACACTATAGATTTTTTAATTTTGACACTTATTCCATCCTTATTCCTATTCATAGAATCGTATAACGGTTTGACTTCTTACATTCATTTCTTCAAAAACCAAATATATCCCATTGCGATGGTCCAAAGACCACTTGTCGCAATGTATTTAGCCACAGCCCTGTTATTATTGTCCAATTTTCTGTTTGCCGAAAAAAATACGAGTGCCTTGTCTCATTTCACTGCGCCGATATTTCCTGAAGACAGTCTCCCCGCCACAAGAACACTTGCCTCTGCCGATTCCTTGATCTCCATAGATTCCACCATCGTTCTGACACCCGACACTTTATCGAAAAATGATACCATAGAATTTGCCAGTCAAGATCAAATTTCCGAAATCATCACCTATCATGCCGAAGACTCCATCGTTTACGACATGGAGACCAAAAAGATGTTTCTGTACAACCAAGCCGATTTGGTTTACGGAAAAATAAAACTGAAAGCCAACCTCGTCAATTTCGACTGGACAACCAGCACCCTCAGTTCGGAAGGCACCCCCGACAGCACAGGGCGGATGGTCGGCACACCGGTTTTTTCTGAAAACGATAAGGAATATGAAGCCAAGCGAATGGCGTATAATTTCAAGACCAAGCGCGGGAAAGTGTATGAGGTCATCACCAAAGAAGGCGATGCCTATATCCACAGCAGCGAGGTGAAGAAGAATGAATTTGATGAATGGTATGGGCTCAAGTCTAAATATACCACCTGCGATCTGGAGCATCCCCACTTTTATTTTCAAGCCAAGAAAGTCAAGATTGTTCCTAACAAAGTAATCGTCACCGGTCCTACCAACCTATGGATTGCCGATGTGCCCACTCCCATCTATCTGCCCTTCGGCATCTTTCCCGTCAAACAAACGCGGCGCTCCGGCATCGTCATTCCCGAATATGGACAGGATGGTTTGCTCGGTTTCTTTCTGCGCAACGGCGGCTATTATTGGGCGATGAACGATTATCTCTCTCTAAAGTTCACCGGTATGATTGCCACCAACGGAACCTTTGGGCTGGGGCTGGCTTCTCAATATGCACTGCGCTATAAATTTACCGGCGCGGTCAATTTCAGCTATACCCGCACCCGCCCTCCTGATCCTGACCTGCCGCATCAAAAAGGATCCAACGCCTACAGCTTTTCCTGGTCGCACAATCAGGATCAGCGCTCCATGCCCAATTCCACCTTTGGGGCCAGCGTGAACATGCAGTCGGCTGATTATTATAATGCCAACCGTATTACAGACGTTTCGAGGCTCAACACTTCTTTCAACTCCACCATCAACTACTCGCGCACTTTTGCCGGCACGCCCTTCAGTCTTTCCATGAACATCCGCCATGAACAAAACCTTTTGAACCGCACCATCGGTTTCACGCTGCCTACCTTCCGCCTCTCCATGTCGCGCGTCAATCCTTTCAAACCCAAGATTCAAACCGACAAACGAAAGTGGTTCGAGAGCATTGGCATCAGCTATTCTTTCGAAGCACAAAACCGGCTCGACACTTATGATTCCATCATTTTCAAAAGCGATACTTGGAACAAATTCCGTTTCGGCATCAACCAGAACATCAGCATTGATGCACCCATCACGCTCTTCAAATACATCAACGTCAACCCTTCTTTCAGCTATCAGGAACGCACCTATTTCAAAGGCGTTGAAAAAATATGGAACCCCGACACCCTCTATATCTCCAAAGCAGATGGAAAGATAGACACCCTCTATGGCCGCGTAGAAAGCGATACTTCCTGGCGGTTCAATTCTTCCCGAAATTTCAATGCCTCCATTTCTGTCGCCACCAAAGTGGTAGGCATTTACAATTTCAAAAACAGCAAGCTGAAAGGCATGCGCCATATTTTCACGCCCTCCGTTTCGTTCAACTATCGCCCCGATTTCTCTACCCGCGCTTGGGGATATTATCGCACCGTGCAAAGCAACGCCGAAGGAACACCCCTCCGATATTCAACCCTCGACCCCGGCGCGCTCTACGGCATTCCCCAAGCGGGCAGCGAAGGCTCCGTCAACTGGAGCTTGCTCAACAGTCTAGAACTGAAGGTATTTTCAAAAAAGGATAGCGTGAACCACGAAAAGAAAGTAGGACTGTTTGACCAAATTACCCTCTCCGGCTCCTATAACTTCGTGGCCGATTCGCTGCGCCTGCGGCCCTTTGTGCTGAGTGTCGTTTCCTCCCGCATCTTCAACCTCATCAACCTAAACTTCAATGCCGTTTTCGACCCCTACACCACCGACTCCCTCAACCGCCCCATCAATACTTTTCAATGGGCGGCCAAACGGCAACTACTTCGTTTTGCTACCGCCAATGTCAGCTTGAGCACCTCGCTCCATTCCAAACTCCGAGGCGACGTGGCCGCGCCCGGCGTGGTTCCCAGAATGATGACCGATTATGTCAGCTATTCGCCCGACCAGATTTATGATTTCAACATTCCTTGGAACATCAGCCTCTCCTATCGCTTCAACCTCAGCCGCGGAAACTACCTCAACCCCGACACCCTCATCACCGTCCAGGCCATCAGCCTCACCGGCGATTTCAACCTCACGCCCCACTGGAAATTCACCCTCTCCACCGGCTTCGACATCTCGCGCAAACAAATCACCCTCACCAACATCTCCGTCATCCGCGACCTCCACTGCTGGGAACTCACCTTCAACTGGACTCCGCCCCTGCCCACCTTTCCGCAACAACAATTCTCCATCATCCTCCACCCCAAATCGCCCACCCTCAAAGACATGAAACTGCAAAAGCGAAACTCGCTGCAATATTTCTAAACGCAACATTTTGTGACTGCAATATTTTAGACGCAAAATATTGCGTCTCTACATAAATATTTGGGCGGCTTACGGGCTTTCGGCTATATCTTTTTCTTAACTCTAAAATATTTTTGGAAAGAAAAAGGATGCCGCCTCTATCCTGAGGACACACCCTATCCCATCGGCACTAATTGCATTTGCATTTTCTTTGCCAGCCGCTCCAGATACTTTTTTCTTTGATCATGAAGGGATACTTCATATTTTTCTATACCCTGCTCTACAAAGGCTTCTCCCTGAGTCATCACTCGGTAATAATAACAGGCAATTTTTCGGGCAATGGCTTTAATCGCCACTCCGCTTCCCCTTCGGGCACGGATTCTTCTTCCAAAAGAACCCAGCGCCAGATGCTTGCTCGTCAGAATACCCTGCGCTAGGTTTCGGAAGAGCAAACTCGCTTTATTCGTTCGTTTGACCGTCAGTCGCCGATTCATATTACCCGACTTACTTCGCATCGGCGCTAACTTCAGCCAACTGACAAAATGCTTTTCGCTTTTCCACGCATTCATATCCACGCCTACTTCACTCACAATCTGTAGAAAACTGTAATCCGTAATGCCTGCAATACCCGTCGGGTCTTTCCCTTCCGTCATCTTTAATAAAGGCTGATGCAGTTCTTTAATCTGTGGACGATTATAACGCATGGGCTTGCGCTTGCCCCCGCTCTTTATTTCTTCCTTTCCCTGAGTGATTTGCTCCAACAGTTCGCCCACTTCCCGATCACATTCGTTAATCAGGTTCTGGTAATAATGCCAGGTTTGATGGGCCTGTTTGAGCGCAAAGAGATGCTCCTGCCGGTAATCTCCCTGCAAGGCTTTCAGCACCAAATCTTTTTTCTTCTTCAAGATAGATTCATGACAATAGCTTACCAATACCTCCGGATCTCTTTCTCCTTCCAAAATCGCTGCTATCATCTTGCTGCCGCTGGCCCCCATGATATCACTGATGACTTCTGTTAAACGCACATTCATTTGCGTTAACGCTTTTTGCATCAAGTGCGTCTGCGTGGCTTGTGCACGGATATGATCCTGACGAAGACGCATATAGCTGCGCAGCCTGCGAATGTTTTCATCCGGAATAAAACTTTTCTTCAACAACCCGTAAGCATGCAACTGCCGCAGCCACTGGCAATCTTTTACATCGCTTTTCCGTCCCGGCACATTCTTCGCATCCCGGCCATTGACCAGATATACTTCGATGCCCGCCTCCTCCAACACCGCATACAGAATCACCCAGTACACTCCGGTGGACTCCATCGCCACGGTCTTGATGCCCTGTGTTTTCAGATAATCCCGAAGCGCATAGCACCCTTCCGTATAGGTAGGAAAGACCTTGACTTCTTCCTCACCCGCATCTACAAAAAAACTCTTGCTGCCGATATCTATCCCCGCAGCTTCGGGATGAACAATCTCTAATGCTTTACCCATAAATTTGATTTTAAATGATGATTAAAAAACGCCCGATGGCCGACTGTTTTTTTGTAGGAAAAATATCATCCTGAACGGGAATACGACTCAGCGCATCACCAAGTAACACTACATCTAACAGCCGGAACAAGATTCCCTGACAGGTATAAAACACTACTTGAAAGCGCTGTTACTTCCAGCGGGCCGCGCAAATTTACAACGTTATGCCATGTCCTTTCTCTAACAATCCGGCGGGCCGGTTATGGCTTCCCTGCCGCGGGTTCAGCCCTCCTTACCTTCTAACTGTATTTTCTCTGTGTTCCCAGCTCCTCTGCGCCCACTGCGTGAAATAAAGTCAAAAACAAAAGTCTTAAAGGCTTTTGTAGTTTCAATAACGTTCATCCTTACAGGATTAGATAGATGGATGGTTGTTTTTCTACCAAAGGCATCAATCCTACGGATTGAAAACCACCATAAGCAAACATTCGTGAATAGCTTCTATCAAGTTCCGCAGGAACTATCTTTTGGTAGAAATAAATAGTCTCCACTGTGTAAGCTCCATCGGAGCGACCGAATGAATACATTTCACGCGGAGAGCGCAGAGATGCAGAGCATCGAATCTTTTTATTGTTCTTTCTCTGTGTTCCCAGCTACTCTGCGCCCACTGCGCGAAATAAAGTTTTTCTACCAAAGGCATCAATCCTACGGATTGAAAACCACCATAAGCAAACATTCGTGAATAGCTTCTATCAAGTTCCGTAGGAACTATCTTTTGGTAGAAATAAATAGTCTCCACTGTGTAAGCTCCATCGGAGCGACCGGATGAATACATTTCACGCAGAGAGCGCAGAGATGCAGAGCATCGAATCTTTTTATTGTTCTTTCTCTGTGTTCCCAGCTACTCTGCGCCCTCTGCGCGAAATAAAGTCAAAAACAAAAGTCTTAAAGACTTTTGTAGTCTTCATCCAATGATAGCTCCTCTTATATGTATGAGCCTTCTACCAATTCCTAAAATATCTTCAAATTATTCGTTTTATTCATTCCATATATTTGGAAAGAGGCCAACTGTTTCGTTTGGTATATTCCGTATGTTTTGAAACAGGTCAACCACTTCGTTGTGTATATTCCATATATTTGGAAATTACTCAACTGGCAAGTTTAGTATATTCAGTACATTTTGAAACTGGTAAACTGGTTCGTTTTGTATATTCCACACATTTGGAAACATATCAACTGATTAGTTGTATATATTCCATACATTTGGAAATAGCTCAACTGGCCAGTTTAGTATGTTCATGTTTTCATGAAGTAGAGAGGTTTGAAAAACAGATGCACAATTGGGTGTAAACAAGACAGGTTGTGTAGTTGATAGTTAGTGGGATATTTGTGCTATGGATACAAAACAACTGAGTCTTATGGATAACATTTGGTCATTTTCAAAACGGAATAAACAATCAAAAGCAGTGATAATGCTTGCTAAGATAGATGCTGTAGTAAACTGGCAGGCCTTGGTCGCCTTGGTGCAGGTAATAGACAAGAGTAACACTGGTAAAGGGGGACGCAAACCCTTACCGTTTGAATGGAAAGTAAAAATGTTGTTCCTGCAATATGCTTTCAATTTAAGCGATGAAGAACTAGAAGATCAGTTGATAGACCGATTGAGTTTTCAAAAATTTGTAGGAATCAGTTTTGCCCAAGAGATACCGGACTTCACCACCCTGTGGCACTTTAAAGAGGCCTTAGTGAAGCATCAACTGATGGACCGCATATTCTCCGGCATCAACCATCAGTTGGAACTACATGGTTTGATGTTAAAAAAGGAACGATAGCGGATGCCACCATCCTAGAGTCAGCCAACAGGCCATTGAGCAAGAAAAAGCGCGAAGTATTGGCCGTCAAGCCCAGTGTTCAAATAGATACAGATGCCCAAAGCACCGAAAAGAATGGCAATAAATACTTTGGATACAAAGGACATATAGGAGTGGATGTAGGCAGCAAACTGATACGCAAACGGAAGTTCACCCCTGCCAATGTGCATGACAGCCGAGCCTTAGAAGATTTGTTAAGCGGAGATGAAAAAGTATTTGGGCAGATAAAGCCTATCCTAAAAACCAACACAAAACTATTGCCCGAAAATTAGGCATCTACTATGGTATTTTAGATAAGAAGAAACGGGGTGGCAAATTATCGAACAAACAGGAGAAGAGAAACAAACAGAAGTCAAGCGTAAGAGCAGCGGTAGAACACCCCTTTGCCTTTATGCGAAGAAGCTAAGAATGGGATTGGCCACCGCAAAGACAAAAATGCGCAATGCGTTACGCTTTGATATGAATTGTATTATTTACAACGTGCTTCGAGCAGCGTATTTGATGAAGATAAAGGTGGGGTGATGGGAGTCGTCTGTCCCGTTCATAAAGACGAACGAAAAGGATAAAAAATCAATGAAAACGGATTCATCAAACCACATAAAAACACTATTCAGCAGTGGTGATGACATCCCAATCCACAAAAAAACCTTTAGCGAATAACAAGTTCATCAATAAATGGGTTTTTCAAAGAACTCAAGTATGTCCACTGCTTCGTTTAGTATGTTCATGTTTTCGTGAAATAGGTAAACTACATCGTTTGGTATATTCACAATTTAGGGAATTAGTTCAACTGCCTCGTTTGGCATATTCACGATTTCAGGAAATAGCCAAAGTGCTTAGTTTGATATGTTCACGATCTCATGAAATATATCAACCATGCTTATTTGTAGCTTTCTGTAATAAATAGCAGTTGTATTATCTAAAAAGAGAAGCCAGGTAGGGAAATGAGCACAAGGGCTATTCGCCCCTTGATGGGTATTCATCAAAGAATCGCCTCTCTTCTTCTTGCCCCTCCAGTTCATTTTCGGTAGGCGGCGGCAAATCTTTTTTGCGCAGCAAAAAGGCCATGAGCGCGCCACTGAGTGCGCCATACAAATGCGACTCCCACGAAATACCCTGTGTGGGAAAGAACCCGACAATCATTCCCCCATAAACCAGCACGACAAACAGCGCAATGACCACCGAAGTACGGTCTTTGCGAAAAATGCCAAGCCCTAAGGAAGCCGGCGATGCCATATATAATGCCGCTGATGCCAATGTGGATGCCGGTGGGCGGCGCTAGTAGCCAAACCAGCGCGCCGCTCATCAGGTGTACGGCCACCAAAACGAGCAGGGCAAAACGTGGGTAGGCATTAAGCAAAACCAAGAGCAACACGATGATGGGCAGGGTGTTTGAAATTAAATGTTCAAAGCTGCCGTGAATAAAAGGAGAAAAGAGGATGCCCGGTAAGCCAGCCCGATGCTGCGGCCAGTTGCCATAGTGCGAGAAGTCATAGATGCCGAAATACTGGATGAATTGAACCAGCCAAAGTACCGACACGAGCAATAGCACGAAGACGATGCTTCTCCAGAAACCTATTTTTTCGCGAACCACTTATCGAATTAAATGGAATAAATCAGAAAAAAAAAACCCGCTACCGATCTGGTAAGCGGGTTTTACAAATATCTATGATAAACTTAGGCGGTTTTATTCTTCCGACTCATCAAATCCACCACAATAGGCGAAGCGACAAAGATAGAAGAGTAAGTACCCACAAGCAAGCCAATGATGAGGGCGAAGGCAAATCCGTGAATAGAGGTTCCGCCAAAGAGGAACAGAATGAGCGCCACCAAGAATACGGTCACAACGGTCATAACTGTACGGCTCAAAGTTTGGTTGATCGAATCGTTCACATTCTGCACCAGCGTACGGGTAGGATGTAATCCCACCGTTTCGCGTATCCGGTCGAAAACCACCACCGTGTCATTCACCGAGTAACCGATGAGGGTCAACACCGCGGCGACAATGGTTTGATCCACTTCTAAGGAGAAAGGAACCAGATGGCGGAAGAGAGAGAATACTCCCAATACAATAATCGGATCGTGAACGAGGGCGATAATAGCTCCTGCGGCATACTCCCAACGTTTGAAACGCAGGAAGATGTAGGCGAAAATCAGCAAGAAGCCGAAAATGACAGCAAACATGGAACTCTGGCGAATGTCGTCGGCAATGGAAGCTTCAATCTTGATGGTGCTCTTCACGTTCTTGGCACGGAAGTTATCGAGCGAAGGATACTCGGCGAAGAACGGCTTGACTCCTTCATAGATACGTGCCTCGATGATGCTGTCGGTTTCAGGTCCCGCCACATCTATCATATAGGCCGTAGTAATAGAAATCTGGTTATTGCTGCCATAAGTCTTCACTTGAGGAGTTCCATCCAGAGTTTGCCCCAAGGTTTTTGCCACCTCTTCGGTCTTCACATCTTTATCAAACTGAACTACATAGCTGCGTCCACCTTTGAAGTCCACGCCTAAATCAAAGCCGTAGAAAACAAAAGAAGAGATACAAACAACCAGCATCACCGCAGAAATGGTGTAGGTCACTTTGCGTCTGCCCATAAAATCAAAAGTGGTACCTTTTAAAAGATTCTGAGTGAATTTGTTGCCGAACTGAATGTTGAATTTGCGGTCAAACGCCCAATCGAACAAGATACGCGAAACCAAGACGACAGTGAACATAGAAGTGATCAAACCAATAATCAACACCAGACCAAATCCACGAATAGGCCCCAGACCAAATACATATAGCACGATGGCGATGGCCATGGTAGTCAAGTTTCCGTCAATGATGGCGTTATAAGAATGGCTATAGCCTTCTTCCACGGCCAGCCTCATCCCCTTGCCACGAGCTACCTCTTCGCGAACGCGCTCGTTGATAATCACGTTGGCATCTACCGCCATCGCTAGGGTCAATACGATACCCGCCATAGCAGGGAGGGTAAACGATGCCCCGAATGAAACCAAGGCGCCAATCAAAATAAACAAGTTGAGGAACATGGCCGTATTGGCGATAATACCCGAGGTGCTGTAATAGCTCACCATAAAGAGGAACACCAGCAAAACACCCAGAAGAAGAGAAACCAAGCCTGCTTTAATAGATTCTTTACCTAATGAAGGCCCAATAACTTGTTCTTCAATAACTTGGGTTCTTGCTTCGAGTTTACCGGATTTGAGGATGTTGGCCAAGTCAATAGCCTCTTCTAACTGGTCAATACCGGTAATTTGAGAACGGCCTCCGGAAATCTTCTGTTGTACCCGTGGGGCAGAGAACACACGATTATCCAAAACAATCGCGATACATTTCTTGGTGGCCTTGCCGTTTACGGTTGCGTTAACTGCGGCTTCGGTCATCTTCTCCCACTTGGCTGCTCCCATAGAGTTCATAGAAATATCTACTTCGGGAATTCCGTATTGGTCATAAGACTGGTAAGCATCATTAATAACACTTCCACTTAAAGGAGCTTCAGGTGAAGAAGGATTTTGTTTGATAGCATACAGGCCATAAATGTTTGCCTGTTGCGAAACCGGATGGGCACTCCATAACAGCTTTAAGTCACGAGGCAAAGCAGAACGAACTTCGGGACGCGCCAACAAGCGATTAACCCGTGCAGTATCTTTACCCACAGAGCGACCAATCATTGGCCCTTCGCCATATTGCTGTGATTGACCTTCCTGAATGATATTTGGATAAAGCACTTCAAACAGAGGGTTAGAATTCTTATCGGCAGAATCTTTTTTAGCCAAAGCAGAAGTATCGGAAGATGCCTGCAAAGTGGTATCTCCAAACAAAGAAGATCCGGCAGAAGCGATAGTATCGTTATCGTTAGAAGCAACTACGTCTGAATCGGTGGCTCTTTTATCTTTCGCTATAGATTCCCGAAGGATATTGTTAACGTCGCCTAGGTAATTGATTACTTCCTGAGTTTCGTAAGTATCCCAAAATTCTAACTGCGCCGTTTGCTGCAATAGTTTGCGCACACGAACCGGATCATCTACACCGGGAAGTTCTAAAATAATTCTTCCGGTATTTTCTTGTAAGGAAATATTAGGAGAAGCTACACCAAACTGGTCAATACGGGTTTTTAATACCTGGAAGGTTTCATGAATAGCCGCATCAAAATCTTTACGCAACACATTCGCTACTTCAATATTGGAAGAATTCAGATTAATCTTTCCCTGATAACTTTCTACCGTAGCAAAGATGGCAGCGAGCTTAGCATCCTTATTTAATTTTTCAAACTCTGCCTGAAACAAGGATAGAAAATCGCCTTGCTTGCTTTCTTGTGCCTTCTTAGCATTGGCAATGGCCTGATTAAACTGAGGATTTTTACTATTGCCCGATAGCTTGCGCAACACATCATCCTCCGAAATTTCCATGATGAGGCTCATGCCACCCTTTAAATCTAATCCAAGACTGAGGGCGTGTTCCCGACAGAACTTATACGTATATATATCTCTCAGTCCCCAAACATCTACAATCGGAATACCCGCTACCGAGTCGAGATAGTTATGTCGAAATACCTTCTTGATATCGGAGACAGAATCTTCAAACATTACCAGTTGAGCCGGGTTTAAACCCGCTGGCGTCGCGATCTTTACATGCTCATTGGCATAGGTGTCTGCCTTGCCTTCAACCCAGTTAGAAAGAAAAGTAAATGAAAGCTGGAAAATACAAGTGAGAACCAGAATAATGGTGAAAAATTTAATAACACCTCTGAGGTTTTGCATGTCTGATGGTTTAATCTAAAAAAAAACACAAGCCCCGCACTTTTCAGCGAGGCGGGCGCAAATATATAAGAATGAGGATAAAAAGAAAGGAGACAATGAGATTTGCATCTAATGTAATTGCGATCTGCAAAATATGGCTTACTTTACCGATATAAATGATGCGCTACCTTTAAATATTCTAAGCCAAGTAAGTCTTGGAGTTTATAATTGGAGGTGATCTCAACAAAGTATGGAATAATTAAAAAAGGTAAGTAATTAGGTCAAGGGTTTTGAAAATACAGTCATGTCATTATATTTGCGTCCCTTTTAAAAAGAGGGGCATAGTTCAGTGGTAGAATAGCGGTCTCCAAAACCGTTGACGTCAGTTCGAATCTGGCTGCCCCTGCAATGGGATTTTGGAATATTTGGAGATGGAGTTAAAACAAGAAAAGAAGTAACATAAATATAAATGAACAAGGTAACAGTCTATTTCAGAGAAGCTTATGATGAGCTGGTGAATAAAGTAACCTGGCCAACTTGGGTAGAATTACAAGAAAGTTCGGTAGTCGTGATGGTTACTTCATTAATTATTTCACTGTTCATATTCGGCGTGGACCTTATTTTTAAATATGGAGCACAAGAACTCTACAAACTCATCGTCGGCTAAAATGGCAGAGGAAAAAAAATGGTATGTTGTCCGTGTTATCAGCGGGCAGGAGCGGAAAATACGCGATCACATCATGTTGGAAGTGACCCGTTCCAAATGGGGTACTATTGTGAGCAACATATTGGTACCGACAGAGAAAATATATACCATTAAGAACGGCAAGAAAACCATTAAAGATAAAACCCTGTTCCCCGGCTATATATATATGGAAGTGGAAGACAAGAAAATGTCGCAGGAAATGTGGACTTCTGTGCGTCAGGTTCATGGAGTACTTGGCTTTCTCGGTACCTTATCGAATGCCGAAGTAATGAAGTTGTTAGGTAAGGCTGATGAGATGATGGATGCCACTGAAACTATGGCTGAGCCGTTTATCATCAATGAGGATGTAAAGATTGTAGATGGTCCTTTCAATGACTTCGTAGGTAACATTGAGGAAATCAATAACGAAAAGAAGAAACTCAAGGTCATCGTCAAAATATTTGGAAGAAGAACCCCGGTGGAAGTAAGCTTTATGCAAGTGGAGAAAATAAGTTAATCAAAAACAGTAAATCGAAATAAACAATGGCAAAGGAAATTCAAACATTCATCAAGCTCCAAGTAAAAGGAGGTCAAGCAAATCCCGCTCCACCAATCGGCCCAGCTTTGGGTTCCAAGGGAGTGAACATCATGGAGTTTTGCAAAAGATTCAATGCACAATCTCAAGACCGCATCGGAAAGATTCTTCCGGTGGTGATCTCAGTATATAAGGATAAGAGTTTTGATTTTATAATCAAAACTCCTCCGGTTCATGCTTTACTCATGGAATATACCAAAAAGCAGGCAGGTTCTGCTGAACCCAATCGTAAGAAAGTGGGCACGGTTAGTTTAGACATCATCAAGAAGATTGCTGAAGAAAAAATGCCCGATCTGAATTGCTTCACTATTGAATCAGCCATAAAAATGGTAGCTGGTTCTGCTAAAAGTGCAGGATTTAACGTAGAAGGATATTAAAACTGGTAACGGCTCGTTGATGACAGTTTATGGAAATATCCTTACTGTTAACTACTAACCGCCATCCACCAACTATTTTCATAACCGAGGAAGGGCTTCATTGACCCGCTTCACCTCAAAAACAACAACAATGAAATTAACTAAAAAAAGAAAAGTAGCACAGGCAAAAGTGGACATCAACAAGTTGTACACTTTACCCGAAGCCTCCAAGCTGGTGAAAGAAACCACGACTTGCAAATTCGATGCCTCCGTTGACCTTCACATTCAATTGGGTGTGGATCCTAAAAAAGCCGATCAGGCCATCCGGGGAACAACTGCGCTTCCGCACGGAACGGGTAAAACCAAGAAAGTATTAGTGTTAACCTCTGCCGACAAGGAAGAAGAAGCAAAGAAAGCAGGTGCTGATTTTGTTGGCTTGGACGAGTTTGTTCAGAAGATTGAACAAGGTTGGATGGAGTTTGATGTCGTCATCGCTTCACCAAACGTAATGGCTAAGATTGCCAAGATTGGTAAAATACTCGGCCCTCGTAATCTCATGCCGAATCCTAAATCAGGAACCGTTACTCCCGAAGTAGGCAAAGCTGTAGAAGAAGTAAAGAAAGGTAAAATAGCCTTCAAGGTAGATAAGTTCGGCATTGTGCATAGCTCTATAGGTCGTGTATCTTTCAGCGTGCAACAGATTAATGAAAATGCTGAGGCTCTGTTGCAAACGCTGGCGAAATTAAAGCCTGCCACTGCAAGGAATTTATTTCAAAGGTATCAGCATGGCTTCTACCATGAGCCCCGGAGTCAATGTTGATTACAAAACAGTTAGTGGATTATAATTTTATCACCCTCTATATAAATATAGCGAACAATGGAAAAAAATAAAAAGAACCAGGAAATAGCTGATTTGAAAGAAAAATTCAGCAATTCAACATACTTCTATTTGACAGATTCCTCCACTCTTTCAGTGGAGAAGATTAACAACTTCCGCAGACTTTGTTTTAAATCAGGTGTCGAATATCGCATCTCGAAAAACACGCTGATTAGAAAGGCATTGGAACAGTTGGAAGGAAACTATGAGGCCATTTATCCTTTACTGAACGGGCCTACCGGTGTTATGTTTTCTACAGACGGTGCCGTGCCTGCAAAGGTGATTAAAGAATTCAGAAAAGACGGTGAACGTCCTATCCTGAAAGGTGCTTATATTGACACTGATGTGTTTGTCGGTGATAATCAGTTAGCG
Organism: Bacteroidota bacterium; assembly: GCA_016722375.1. Classification (NCBI taxonomy): domain Bacteria; kingdom Pseudomonadati; phylum Bacteroidota; species Bacteroidota bacterium. The sequence continues at coordinate 128,890 of JADKJG010000010.1, forward strand.
ATACTTGCCAGTTTGAAGAGCAAAAAGGAATTGATTGGCGAAATTGTCGGCTTATTGCAGTCTCCTGCTCGCAATGTTATCAGCGCCCTTCAAGCTTCATCTTCTCAGAAGATTGCCGGCCTATTAAAGGCTCTGGAGAACAGAAGCTAAACAAATACGATAGTCGGTTTATCTCTTCTTAGATGAGGATTGACTTTCAAGCATTCATAAAATAAAAAAATGCCCCAATGGGGCATTTTTTTATTTATCCCAGAATGTATTTGGTTGAACTGCAAATAGACAATTAGAAATTCGGATATTGATTTTTGTTTTAGGGAAAGGAGTTGTCAATTTCAAGTAAGGAAAACTTACTCGAAAAACAGCGCATATTTGATTGATTAGAGTGATAATAAAGCAAAACCTATGACAGATTTAAAAAGGTGCAGCGGTTCTCTGAAAAGATGAAGATTCGGTAGTTCGTACGCACAATTTCCTTAACTGAAAAGTACGAGTGATAATTGCATAGACTCATGTTTTGAGCTAAAAAGCACCTATCTTCAGCTATTTGGTACCGAGTAGCAGCTAACAGGGACCGAATAGCCGCCAACAGGAACCTATCTCTTGCGAACAGGCACCGAGTAGCTACGAACAGGTACCTGTCTTTAACTAACAGGGACCGAGTAGCAGCTAACAGGCACCTGTCTCTTACTAACAGGGACCGAATAGCTACAAACAGGGACCTATCTCTTACGAACAGGGACCGAATAGCTGCGAACATGCACCTGTCTCTTGCTAACAGGGACCGAATAGCTAGAGATGGGTACCGAATAGGAATAAGTCGGTCAAAAATTGAAAGAGAAGAGGACAATTTGGCAAAGCCGGTTGAAACGGCAAAAGCTAATGCCTACTTATAGCTGCTTCGTGTGTAACACCTATTTTCAGACAACGATTATTGCCGAATTAACTACTAAAAGGGAGGCAAATACAAAGACGGGAAAATGCAACTGGATTCTGTCATGTAAGTATTGTTTACAACAGACAAACAACTCCTTCCTATCTGTCAAATACAACTTTACTAACGGCTACTGTCTATCTGTGATTAAAACGCCCGCAGTTTAATCACCAAAGGTTACATGTTTAGACATCGTCGGTACCCAAAACTACTGGTTCTTCGGCATCCTGAGGACAACATGTAAAGGATAGCATAAAATGGATACTATCCTCTACACTTTTTGTCCTTTTTCTAACAATCCGGCGGGCCGGTTAAGGCTTCCCTACCACTACCCTGTTAGCAAACTGTTCATGGACTGTTAATACAGGTTCATAACCTGTTGATAAGGTCTGCTTTATGCACAATAGGTCTACTTCAGATACGAATTCCCACTTCATCCCACCTCTGAGATCCAATGTAGATAAGGAAATTTGACACTTTCGTTGCTGTGGAAAATTAAATTACCTATATTTGGGTCATAATGTGGTATGAAGTGGGCAAGGCTCTTACATTTGTCCTCGTAATTGAAAGAATAACAGAAACAAAATGAATTTCCTCGGACAGTTTGATTGCACAATGGACGACAAAGGGCGGATAAAAATGCCTGCATCGCTGCGCAAGCAATTTGCCGACAACGACAAGGGGAAATTTATGATTGCTAAAGATCTTGAAGACTGTCTGGTGATATATACCGTGAAAGCATGGGAACAACAGGCAGCTCGCTTGCAAAAGCTCAACCCATTCAACCTTAAACATCAACAGTTTATCAGTGCCGTTACAGTTGGTTTAACTGAAGTGGAGATGGATGGTGCCGACCGATTTCTTGTTTCTAAAAGCCTAATAAAATATCTCGGCAACGGAAAAAACATTGTGATGAAAGGAAAGTTCGACCGCATTCAGGTTTGGGATGCCGATAAATTTGAACAATACACACAGGGGAATATTGCCAACGTTCAGAGCCTGTCTGATGAAGTGTCGGGTTATCTGGATGAATTGGAACAGCGCCCCAACCAACCACCCCGAAAGGGAGGAGATTGAGGTAACGCCATAGATATGACGAAGCCTGACAAAAAAAGTGAAATCAAAGATTCTAACTCTGGAGTAGAATTAGAAGAGGTAAAATATCATACGTCCGTTCTTTTACATGAGTGTATAGAGGGTCTCAATATCCAACCCGATGGAGTCTATGTGGACGCTACTTTTGGTGGTGGTGGTCATTCAAGCGAAATTTTGAAAAAGCTGGGCAAAAATGGAAGACTTTTTGCTTTCGACCAAGATGAAGACGCACTAAAAAACACATCGGCTGACAAACGGCTGACACTGATTCATGCCAACTTTCGAGAAATGAAAAATTTTCTGCGACTGTATGATGCTCTTCCGGTCAACGGCATTCTCGCCGACTTAGGAGTTTCAAGTTGGCAATTCGACACCGCCGAGAGAGGTTTTAGTTATCGCTTTGATGGCCCGCTAGATATGCGGATGAATCAGAAAGGGGAGCGAAGTGCTAAAGAAATATTGATGAAATATACAGCAGACGAGTTGCAACAGATGTTCAGTCAATACGGAGAGGTTCGAAATTCAAAAACGTTGGCACTATCCATTGTAAATGCTCGGAGTGTGAAACCGCTGAAAACCATTGCCGATCTGAAAAGAATTGCAATTGAAAACCGCATGGGCGAAGAACACAAATATCTGGCACAGGTTTTTCAAGCTATTCGGATAGAAGTGAACAATGAACTGGAGGTATTGAAAGCGTTTTTATTACAAACGCATGAGATGTTAAGTACTGGAGGACGGTTGGTGGTTTTAACTTTTCACTCGCTCGAGGACCGTTTGGTTAAAAACCTGATACGAAATGGAAATTTGGAAGACGAACCAGAGAAAGATTTTTTCGGAAATTATGAGAAGAAGTTTAGACCGATAAATAAAAAACCAATTGTGGCAAGCGATATAGAGATGAAGGTAAATTCAAGATCGCGGAGCGGGAAATTGAGAATAGCTGAGAAGATATGACAACTAGAAGATTTAAAAAATAAGAAAGAACAAAACAAAAAGAGCACTCCCAACTACTTCATAGGTTAGAGGCAGGGGTGAGACAATATGGAAGATCAGAGCACAGAAGAGAAATTGGATATTATAAAGTCTAAAAAAGGCTTTGCGATGCTACTCGGTCGTTTAGATTCAGTCAGCGAATCTGGGTTGAAAAAGGTATTGACAAATATGCCTGCGGTATTGTTCCTTGCTTTACTGGCTATCCTACACATTGCTAATAATCACATGGCGGAAAATTATGTGAGAAGCATTTCTCGTACAGAAATAGAAGTTAAGGAATTACGTTGGCAATATATGTCCACCGCATCCGATCTGATGAAAAAAAGTAAGCAGAGTGAAGTGGCAAAATTGGTGAGCGTCCAAGGAATCAAAGAACTGAGAATCCCTCCCTACAAAATCGAAGTGAAGAAAAAATAGTTCATGCAGAACAAGGCGAAGACTCTTACCGGAGAAACATTAACGCTACACGCGTCGGGAAGAAGCCTATGTAAGTTCCAGATGAAAACTAAAAAAGTGGTGCCATTTCAAAGAGAAGAGGAAATGAGTATCTGTTTATATGGCAAGCAATAAAAAGAAGGAAATCCTCTTACGGGCATATCTGGGCTACATGCTAGTTTGCATGTTGGGATTCGCCATCTTGGGGCGTGCTTTCTACATTCAATCGGTAGAAGGCAGCTACTATATCAGCTTGGCAGATAGTCTAACCATCTTCCCAAAAAAGATTTCAGCCGAGCGAGGAAATATTTTTGCAGATGATGGTCGTTTGTTTGCCACTACGCTTCCCACCTTCAATATACATATAGACTTCAAAACTACTGCTAACCACTCCGAACTTTTCAATAAGAAAGTGGATTCAGTGGCCCTTTTGTTGGCAAAAATGTTTCCCGAAAAATCTAAAGAGGGTTACAAAAATGAATTGATATACAGTTATAAAATGAAGAAACGCTACTACCTATTGAAGCGTAATATTTCATTCTCACAATTAGCAGAGATGCGAACCTGGCCAATGTTTCGGGATGGGCGATATAAGAGTGGTATGTTATCTGTACAAAACGAAAGACGCTTTCTTCCCTTTGGACAGTTGGCGAAGCGCTCTATTGGATTCACCAATGTGAATCATGCCAAAGTAGGACTGGAAGGAAATTTCGATCAGTTGTTGCGGGGAACACAGGGACAAATGATGGTTCAGAAAATTTCAGGAAACATTACTGTCCCAATTGATTCACGCGAAAGCATTTCACCACAACCAGGTAAAGATATTTACTCCACTATCAATGTAGAATTGCAGGATGTAGCGGAAGACGCACTACAACGCACCCTAGAGCATCATCGGGCAGATCATGGTTGTGTAGTACTAATGGAAGTTAAAACCGGAAGAATAAAGGCCATTGCCAATCTTGGTTTAAATAAAGATTCCTTATATGAAGAGGTGGCAAATTATGCAGTCGGTGAAGCAACAGAACCAGGCTCAACCTTCAAGATTGCTACGATCGCGTCATTAATGGAAGATGGATTAATAACGAATAATACCAAAATAGATGTAGGAAATGGAACGGCAACTTTTTATAAGCTAACTGTAAAGGACCATGATATTCCCGAAACCCCGCAACTGACAGTCAAGAGAGCTATTGAAGTTTCATCGAATGTAGCGGTAGCAAAACTGGCCTATCAAAATTACGCTTCCAACACCCCGAAAGTTCTACGATCACTTGGTCAAGTTCGGCTTCACGCAACCGGTAAAAATAGAACTCCCCGGCGCGGTTCAACCGGTTCTAGCAGACCCGAAGAAATGGAGCGGCGTATCAACTCCTTTTATTGCTCACGGTTATGAAATGCAGATAACACCACTACACACGTTGATGTTTTATAATGCTATCGCTAACAACGGGATCATGGTCAAGCCTCAAATAGTTGAAAAAATAATGGAGTATGGTGAAACGATAGACTCTTTTGAGAGCGTAGTGATAAATAAGAACCTGCTGGGAAAAAGAACCATTCAGCAATTGCAGGAAATATTGAAAGGGGTAGTAGAGAACGGTACAGCTATAAACCTCAAAACAGATTACCTACATGTTGCAGGGAAAACCGGCACCGCAGTAATTGCTCAGGGGAGAAAAGGTTATAAAGGCGATGGGAACAAGGTGTATCAGGCTTCTTTCTGCGGTTATTTTCCTGCCGAGAATCCCGAGTATTCTATGATTGTTGTGATTAATTCACCCAGTACCAATGGTTATTACGGAAATGTGGTAGCCGGTGCAATTTTCAAAGAAGTCGCAGACAAAGTTTATTCATTGAATCTACACATGCATGAAGCAGTGAATAACAGATTGATATCTGAAAATAGAACTCCGGATTTTCAAAAAGCCCGAATGGATGATTTGAAAAATATCTATGGTTTTTTTGAAACAAAGCTAAACGACCTTAATAGCGAGTGGGCTTCGACCGTTTCAAACGATCAAAAAATTACTGCGAGTGAAAATGAATTTGAACCGGGTATAGTGCCTGATGTAAGAGGAATGAGCCCGAAGGATGCAATTTATATTCTAGAAACAATGGGAATGAAAGTAAGCGTCCTAGGAATTGGAAATGTAAAGGGACAGAATGTAGCACCGCACTCAAAACTTACAAAAGGGACTTCAATTACACTCACTCTGGGATAATGGCATTGCTGAAAGACATATTATATGGTGTATCGCTCCGGCAGGTGACAGGCTCGACCGATGTAGAAGTAAATCTACTGCACATGGATTCCAGAGAAGTGGGATCAGGAGATTGCTTTGTTGCAGTGAAGGGGGCTAGCATAGATGGGCATAAGTTTATTTCTGAGTGCATTGAAAAAGGCGCTCGTGTAATTATCTGTGAACAGATGCCCGAAAATCTGAACGAGAGAGTCACGTACATCCAAGTGCCGGACAGCAGTAGAGCTTTGGGGATCATGGCATCTAACTTCTATGGAACCCCTTCATCAAAAATGAAGGTTGTAGGCATTACAGGTACAAACGGAAAAACCTCCGTAGCAACTCTGCTATTTCGATTATTCAGGAATCTTAGAAGGAATGTAGGCTTAATTTCTACGGTACAAAATCAAATTAACGAGCGCATTCTTTCTTCCACATATACTACACCAGATGCTATTGGTTTAAATAATCTAATGAAGCAAATGGTAGAAGCCAATTGTGAATATTGCTTTATGGAGGTGAGCTCTCACGCCATTGATCAAAACAGAATTGAAGGGCTAAAGTTCACAGGAGCTGTTTTTACCAATATCACGCATGATCACTTAGACTATCACAAGACCTTCGAAAACTATCTGAGAACTAAAAAACGGTTCTTTGACGAATTGCCGGCAAGTGCCTTCGCATTGACCAACTTGGACGATAGAAATGGAATCGTTATGTTTCAGAATACCAAAGCATCGAAACATACCTATTCATTAAAAGCTCCGAGTGAATTTAAAGGAAAGGTAGTTGAAAATAGCGTGAGCGGTTTAATGTTGGAGGTAGATGGAATAGAATTTCACACCAGACTAATTGGAGAGTTTAATGCATACAACCTAACCGCCGTCTATGCCGTTTCCTGTTTATTAGGGCTAGAGAAAATGGAATGCCTAACAGTTCTATCCATGCTAAGCCCACCGGAAGGAAGATTTGATCAGGTAGTTTCATTAAATGAAAAAATAGTGGGGATTGTTGACTATGCACATACACCGGATGCGTTGAAAAATGTTTTGCAGACCATTCGAGCTGTACGCAATGGAAACGAAACGGTCATGACTGTGATTGGCTGTGGTGGCGATCGCGATGCGGCCAAGCGGCCAGTGATGGCCGAGATAGCCTGCAAGTTTTCGGACAAAGTGCTTTTGACATCCGACAATCCTAGAAGCGAAGATCCTTCAGACATTTTGAAACAGATGAATGCGGGAGTACCGGTTACAGATAAAAAAAAAGTATTGACCATCATGGATAGAAAAGAAGCGATTAAGACTGCTGTGATGATGGCTCAGAAGGGAGACATCATACTCCTTGCTGGAAAGGGGCATGAAAAATATCAAGAGATAAAAGGTGTGAAATCGCCTTTTGATGATAAGAAAGTATTGAACGAGACCTTTTTAGAATTGGGTAAATAGAAAATAGAAGTGCTATACCATCTTTTCAAATTTTTAAAAGAACAATATCACCTTCCGGGAGGAGGGTTGTTTCAGTATATATCTTTCCGTGCAGCGGGAGCTATTCTGCTTTCACTGACTATTTCTTTAGTTTATGGCAAAGACATTATTGCCTTTATACGGAAAAAGCAAATTGGCGAGAATATCCGCGAGCTAGGTTTAGAAGGTGAAAAGCAAAAAGAAGGCACTCCTACCATGGGCGGATTGATTATTCTCTCGTCTATCATTATTCCAACATTATTGTTTGCGCGTTTAGATAACATCTACATTATCCTGATGCTAATTACCACAGTTTGGCTGGGTTTGATTGGCTTTGCAGATGATTACATCAAGGTTTTTAAAAAAGATAAAAAAGGGCTTGCAGGTACTTTTAAAATAATCGGGCAGGTAGGTTTAGGTATCATAGTCGGTTCTACTTTATATTTTAACGAAGGTGTTATCACCAAGGAGGAGGTCCCTGCTGAAAAGGTGCATCAGTATAGTCCTGACAAAATCACTAAGGTAACAGATGACAACCTTAAAGAACACTACATGGTTAGCCGGAAAGCACCCATCACAACTATTCCTTTTGTAAAGAATCATGAAATTAACTACTCCACTATTCTTGGTTGGATTAATAAAGATTTGCGTCCGTACGCTTGGTTAATTTTTATTCCTATCGTTATTTTCATCATCACTGCTGTTTCCAATGGTGCTAATTTAACAGATGGCATTGATGGTTTGGCAACCGGCACCTCTGCCATTATTGCCGCCACACTTTTAGTATTTGCCTACGTATCCGGTAACATCATTTTTGCTGATTATCTCGACATAATGTACATACCTAATTCCGGAGAACTGGTAATATTCTGCGCTGCCATGGTGGGTGCCTGTGTTGGCTTTTTATAGTACAATGCTTATCCGGCTGAGGTCTTCATGGGAGATACCGGTTCTCTTGCCCTAGGAGGAATTATCGCCACACTGGCCATTGCTATCAGAAAGGAATTGTTGATACCAGTGATGTGTGGCATTTTCCTGGTTGAAAATTTGAGCGTAGTGATGCAAGTATCCTATTTCAAATACACCCGGAGAAAATTTGGTGTTGGAAAAAGAATATTTCTGATGTCGCCTTTGCATCATCATTTTCAGAAGATGGGAATGCATGAAAGCAAAATAGTCTCCCGCTTTTGGATTGTTGGAATTCTATTGGCTGTGTTAAGCATTGTAACCCTGAAAGTAAGATAGATGGGCAAGCGGCTAGTTATTCTTGGTGCGGGAGAAAGTGGTGTTGGTACAGCCGTATTAGGTACGAAACAGGGCTATGATGTTTTTGTGAGTGATGGAGGAAAAATTAAAGGCTTCTATAAAGAAGAGTTAAACAACCGGAAGATAAAATTTGAAGAAGGCGGGCATACCGATGAAAAGATATTGAATGCCGAGGTAGTTATGAAAAGTCCCGGAATACCGGACAAAGCTGAAATAGTAAAGAAAATACGCAATAGAGGAATCAAAGTAGTGAGTGAAATAGAGTTTGCGTCTTGGTTTACTAATGCGCAAATCGTTGGAATTACCGGTGCTAATGGCAAAACCACCACAACCGCACTGACCTATCATATCATGAAGAACGGAGGAATGAATGTTGGTTTGGGAGGTAACATTGGGAAGAGTTTCGCCATGCAGGTAGCCACTGAAAATTATGACTACTATGTTTTAGAGATTTCGAGCTTCCAACTAGATGACATAGAAACATTCAGACCAGACATTGCCGTACTGACCAATATCACTCCAGACCATCTTGACAGATATGATTACCAGTTGCAGAATTATGTAGCTTCTAAGTTCAACATCACTAAATATCAAAACGAGAACGATTACTTCATCTATTGCGCGGATGATGACTTGACGATTCAGAATCTCTCACAGTATTCTGGTAAGGCGCAGAAAATTCCCTTTGGCTACGATACAGAGTTTGCCGAAGGTGGATTTGTAAAAAACGAACAACTCCTTATTAACCATAAAAACCAACAATTTACCATGAGCATTCAAGAACTCGGACTTAGTGGACGTCATAACGTCTACAACTCATTAGCGGCCGGGATAGTCGCTAACATTTACGGACTTCGCAAAGACCAGATCAAAGAAAGTCTTGCGGATTTCAAATCCCTCGCCCACCGAATGGAATCTGTAGCGAAGGTCAAAGGCATTGAATTTGTCAATGACTCTAAAGCTACCAATGTCAATAGTACGTGGTACGCATTGGAATCCATGAGCAAGCCAATTATTTGGATTGCCGGGGGGATAGACAAAGGAAATGACTATTCCATTTTGTCGCCTATTGTCAAAAGCAAAGTGAAGGGAATGATTTGTCTGGGAGAAGACAACACCAAACTTCACAGTGCTTTTGGAAAGCTGGTGGACATTCTGGTCAACGTTACAAACATGAATGATGCCGTAAGAATGGCTTACCATCTTGGCAACGCTGGTGATGTAGTTTTGCTTTCACCGGCATGTGCGTCGTTCGACTTGTTTGAAAATTACGAAGACCGGGGAAATAAATTCAAAGAGGCGGTGATTCAACTCTAAACAAGTACACCGTATAGCGTATTAAGTATATAGCCAGAATTGTGTTGAACCATTTTGTTATGATACCAAGTACTTGCTACCAAATACTATCCAATGAATAAGGCAATACATAATTTTTTTACTTACCTACAGGGAGATAAAATGATTTGGCTGGTGGTGATGCTATTGTTCATCATTTCCATGCTGGCCGTCTATAGCAGTACCGGAACACTTGCATACAAAATGCAAGTAGGAAGTGAGAAATACCTGTGGAAACAAATCGCCATGACTTTATCCGGATTGATGTTGATGTTCGTCACTCATTTGGTTGATTATAAATATTATTCGCGCATTGCCCAGTTGTTATGGTTATGGAGCATCCCGCTCCTGATATTTACAATGTTCTTCGGTACCGAACTAAACGATGCCAACAGATGGATCACCCTGCCGGTCGTAGGGCTGACTTTTCAAACTTCCGATCTGGCCAAGCTGGCACTTATTATGTTTCTTGCTAGGCAATTATCATTAAAGCAAGATCAGATTACTGATTTCAAAGAAGCCTTTTTACCCATACTGCTACCGATTATACTCACGGCAGTTCTGATAGCCCCAGAGAACCTCTCTACCGCAGTTATTCTCTTCTTGACTTCTTTGTTCGTTATGTTTATTGGCCGCATTGCGTTGAAGCATATTTTTATGCTGATAGGTGTCAGTGCCGTCGCGGCTGCAATCTTTATTGCTCTATTATTTGTTCTTCCAGATAAAACATTGAATCATCTTGGAAGAGCAGGCACATGGAAACACCGATTAGAAAATTTTGAAAAAGGCAAAACAGAAGGAGAAGAAACTTATCAGGTACTCCAAGCAAAAATCGCCATTGCCAAAGGCGGAATTCTTAAAATTAATCCCGGTGGTAGCGACCAGAAGAATTTTCTTCCACATCCCTATTCTGACTTTATCTATGCCATTATTATCGAAGAATATGGACTGTTCGGTGGGGCCATTCTTCTAGGTCTATATCTTTTCTTTCTCTACCGATGTATTCGCATCGTCATAAAAGCGCCCAAAGCATTTGGTGCTTTACTTGCTGTGGGTCTTGGCATTGCCCTAGTGATACAGGCCATGATTAATATGGCGGTAGCGGTCAACTTAGTACCGGTTACCGGCGTAACCCTTCCACTCGTCAGCATGGGGGGGAGTTCTATTATCTTTACTTCTATTGCTTTTGGAATCATCCTGAGTGTCAGTCGCAATATTGAGCAGGAAGAAAAACAAGAACAAGAAGCGGTAGCTGCTGAATAATCTCGCGATTTCTTTATTCGACCAAATACAGATATTTGACTTATGGCTGGGCTTAGAGTAATTATCAGTGGCGGAGGAACCGGAGGACATATTTTCCCGGCTATTGCTATCGCCAATGCTATTAAAAAAAGAAAACCGGATACCCAGATTCTCTTCGTGGGGGCAAAGGGTAGGATGGAAATGGAAAAAATCCCACAGGCCGGTTATGAGATTAAAGGTTTGGATATTGCCGGATTTCAAAGAGGATCCATCGTCAAAAACCTACTGCTTCCATTTAAAGTTTTCCAGAGTTTACTATCAGCCTATTCCATTATAAATAAATTCAAACCCGATGTAGCCATTGGTGTAGGCGGCTACGCCAGCGGTCCCCTATTACGCGCTGCGAGCTTTGTGGGAGTACCTACTGTGATTCAAGAACAAAATTCATTTGCGGGAATCACCAACAAACTATTAGCAAAGGGTGCCAAAGCAATCTGCGTGGCCTATGCAGGAATGGAAAATGTTTTTCCTAAAAACAAGATTATCCTCACCGGAAACCCTGTTCGCGCAGAGATTGTAAATGCAGGAACCAACCGGAATGAAGCCTTACAATATTTCAATCTGAAGGAAGGAAAGAAGACCATTCTCATAATTGGTGGAAGTTTAGGAGCCAAAACCTTGAATCAGAGTGTTGAAAAATCCTTGGAAAGAATCAAAGCATCTGATGTGCAGATTCTCTGGCAAACCGGTAAGGTTTATTTCGAAGATTGCAAGAAATTCGCAACCGGTATTCCTAATCTAAAGGCCATGCAGTTTATTGACCGAATGGATTATGCCTACGCCTGCGCCGATGTAATTATTTCACGTGCCGGGGCTTTGTCTATTTCCGAATTGCAACTGGTGGGCAAACCGGTCATTCTCGTTCCATCTCCCAATGTGACCGAAGACCATCAGACTCATAACGCTATGGCCTTAGTGAAAAGAGATGCTGCCATCATGATCAAAGATGATGAGGTTCGCGTCAATCTGATTGGTGCCGCTATTGATTTATTAAATAATGAAGCAGAGCGGAATATACTATCGCAAAACATTCTGAAGATGGCTATCCCCGATGCGGCAGAACGAATTGTAGAAGAGATTCTGAAAGTGATAAAGAAACAATGAAGCCATTAAAAGAAATAAAGAAGATTTACTTTTTAGGTATCGGTGGCATCGGCATGAGTGCGCTCGCTCGTTACTTCAAAACGATGGGTGCCGAAGTCAGCGGGTATGACAAAACGCAAACCGCCCTGACCGATGAATTGGTGAAAGAAGGCATAGCAATTATTTTTCACGATGAAGTAGCGCAGATGCCCAAGGATGTTGATCTGGTGGTTTACACGCCTGCGATTCCCAAAGACCATAAAGGATTTAATTTTTATAAAGACAACCACTACGAAATACTGAAGCGAAGCGAAGTGCTGGGTATCATTTCTGCCGACCGGTTCACCATTGCCGTCGCTGGTTCGCATGGAAAGACTACCGTCAGCTCCATGATTGCTCACATCCTCAAAGAATCGGGTTTTGATTGCTCTGCCTTTTTGGGTGGCATCGCGGTGAACTATAACACCAACTTCCTTCAGGGAATTAATGATGTAGTGGTGATTGAAGCCGACGAGTTCGACCGGTCCTTTCATCGCCTATGTCCCGACATGGCGGTGGTCACAGCGGTAGATACCGACCATCTAGATATTTATGGTAGCAAAGAAGCCATTGATGAAGCCTTCATAGAATTCACCAACAAGATTACCGAAGAAGGATTTCTGGTGATCCGAAACGGCGAGAGCATTAATGATCGTCTGCCGATTTTGGATAAAGCCTTCTACTCACTGCATGACCGCGAAGCTGATGTGTATTGCACTGACTACCAGATTGCCGACGGTGGCTATCTATTCAACATCAACTACTACGGTTTGATGCTCGAAGGTTTTCGATTGAACATCGGCGGCTTCCACAACATCGAAAACGCCATCGCAGCCATCACCGTCGCCAAAGAGCTCAAGATAACCGATGAACTAATCAAGAAGTCGCTCGCCTCTTTCAAAGGCATCCGGCGGCGGTTCGAGAAAGTATATGAAGATGAGCGGATTACTTTTATTGACGACTACGCGCACCATCCAGAAGAGATTCGCGTATTCCTCCAATCCATCAAAGAACTTTATCCCGGTCGCAAGTTGACCGCCGTTTTTCAACCGCATCTCTTTTCGCGCACCAAAGACCTCGCCACTGATTTTGCCAAACAACTCAGCATCGCCGACGAAGTCATTCTGCTCGACATCTATCCCGCCCGCGAACAACCGATGGAAGGGGTCACCTCCGAACTAATCTTCAAGCAACTTAACTGCGCGCAAAAGCAAATGATTCGTAAAGAGGAATTGGTAGAAACCATTCGCCACAAAAAAGATTTAGAAATCTTGGTGACCATCGGCGCGGGAGATATTGACAAATATCTTCTGGGAATCAAAGCCGCTATCAGCCGATAGAAGCCTAATATTAATAAGGGCGGCGCCCCGGCCTTACTCTGTTTAATTTTTTTGGAAGGCCGGTGCCGGGCTTTCGCCTATATCTTTTTCTTAACTCTAAAATTATTTTGGAAAGAAAAAGGATGCCGGCTCTATCCCTGCCGCAATGCAGCGCTCTTCATCAAAAATAGACTTCTTCGGAAAATCGTCCATTTGTCTCCCTCTGGAGGGAGCGTAGATGGAGGAAATTAATCAACCCTGATTTTCCGAAGAAGTCTAATGTCTTTGATAGGCTTTCTCATTCAAATAATAAACAGATGATGATTTCAAACTACAAAAGTCTCAGAGGCTGTTTGGATTTCTGTATAAAAAAAGTGTATCGCACGGAGTCACGGAGCATCACGGAGAAAATACCTCTGTGTTCTCCGTGCCTCCGTGCGACATATCAGATTCATAACAAATTCGGTTGTTCAAATCCAAACAGCCTCTGAGACTTTTGTAGTTTATAAACTCAACGAGGCCTTCGCTTTGCTTGCTGGTGGCGTTTAATCTGCTATAAATTGAGAAACTAAACGGAGGGGGGATATTTTTGGAAACTTCGCCTCCTTTTAATGATTTGAAACTCTTTAAAACAAGATATAGTACATTTTCGGAGAAGGTACGCCGTTTTGCAAAAAAGGCGTACCTTTTAGCCTGTTTGGCGTACCTTTTTCAGAAAAGGCGTACCTTTCAACCTATTTGGCGTACCTTTTTCAGAAAAGGGCGCACCTTTCAACCTATTTGGCGTACCTTTTTTTAAAAGGGCGTACCTTTCACCCTATTTGGCGTACGTTTTCCGAAAAGGTACGCCTTTTCTGAAAAAGGTACGCCTTTAGCTAAAAATGGCCGAAGACTACAAAAGTCTTAGAGACTTTTGTTTTTGACTTTATTTCACGCAGAGGGCGCAGCGTAGCGGGGAACACAGAGAAAATACAGTAAAAAAGACTCCATACTCTGCATCTCTGCGCTCTCTGCGTGAAATGTATTCATTCGGTCGCTCCGATGGAGCTTGCACAGTGGAGACTATTTATTTCTACCAAAAGATAGTTCCTACGGAAATGATGGATGTTATTCGCGAATGTTTGCCTACGGTGGTTTTCAATCCGTAGGATTGATGCCTTTGGTAGAAAAGCGAATATCTATCTAATCCTGTAGGGATGACCGTTATTGAAACTACAAAAGTCTTAAAGACTTTTGTTTTTGATTTTATTCCACGCAGAGGGCGCAGCGTAGCTGGGAACACAGGGGAAATACAGTAAAAAGATAAGGAGGGCTGAACCCGCGGCAGGGAAGCCTTAACCGGCCCGCCGGATTGTTAGAAAAAGGACAAAAAGTGTAGAGGATAGTATCCATTTTATGCTATCCTTTACATGTTGTCCTCAGGATAGAGGCGGCATCCTTTTTCATCCAATAAAAAATAGAAGAGTCGAAAAAGATATAGCCGAAAGCCCGGCTGCCGCCCAAAAAATTAATTAAGTCGCGTCCTTTCTTCGTCCACGCGCTTTTGAATGTCGCCCAGTTCGCCTTTGGGAATGGCGGAGATAAGTCCCTGGGTGTAGGCGTGTTGCGGGTGGTTGTAGATATCGTCGCTGAAGCCCATCTCTTCAATCTTTCCTTTGTTCATCACGACCATTCGGTCGCTCATGAATTTGACTACGGAAAGGTCGTGGGAGATGAAGATGTAGGTGAATTTGAATTCTTCGCGCAGGCTGATGAGGAGGTTGAGCACCTGCGCCTGTACGGAAACGTCGAGCGCGGAAACGGATTCGTCGCAGATGATGAATTTGGGATTGAGGGCCAGGGCGCGGGCGATGCAGATGCGTTGGCGCTGGCCGCCGGAAAATTCGTGAGGATAGCGGTTGAAGAAGTCGGGGCGCATGTTGACTTTGGCAAGCAGGTCGAGTACTTTTTCTTTTCGTTCTTTTTCGTTGGCATAAATTCCATGAACGGTCATGGGTTCCATGATGGCGCTGCCGATGGTGATGCGGGGGTTGAGGGAGGAGTAGGGGTCTTGGAAAATGATTTGCATGTTTTGGCGCATGTGGGTCATGTCGTTGTGGTTCATGCTGAGTAAATCTTTGCCATCGAAAATCACTTGGCCTCCATGCGCAGGCACCAAACGAAGGATGGTTCTGCCCAAGGTAGTTTTGCCGCAACCGGATTCGCCGACGAGGCCGAGTGTTTCGCCTTCATACACATCGAAGGACACGTCGTCCACGGCTTTGACATAGTCGGTGGTGTTTCCAAAAAAGCTTTTGCCGGTTCCAAACCAGGTTTGTAGGTTTTTTAGTTGAAGAAGGGGTTTGCCTTTCAATACATTATCGCGGCGTTCCATCATTTCTTTTTCAGAAATTACAACGGCATCAATGGCTTGTTGTACAGAAGTTTGTTTTTCGATAATGGTTCCGTCTGCCGCTTCTTCCATGAAGTCAACGACGGTAGGCAGTTTTCTCAACCGTTTGCCTAAAGGCGGACGGCAGGCCAAAAGACTTCGGGTGTAGGGATGTTTGGGATTGCCGAAGATGTCGAGCACTTTTCCTTGTTCTACAATTTTTCCTTTATACATCACCAAAACCCGGTCGGCGATTTCGGCAATCACACCGAGGTCGTGGGTGATGAAAATTACGGAGCTGTCAATTTCGCCTTTTAGCTTTCCCATCAGGTCGAGGATGGTGGCTTGTACGGTTACGTCGAGGGCGGTGGTCGGTTCGTCGGCAATGAGGATGGATGGATTGCAACTCATGGCCATAGCAATCATCACTCTTTGCTTTTGCCCACCAGAAAGTTGGTGTGGATAGGCATTGTAAATACGCAGTGGATTGGGTAGTCTTACTCTTTCAAACATGGCGAGGGTGATGTCCATCGCTTTTTGTTTGCTGACTTTTTGGTGAAGCATGATGGCTTCGATGACTTGAAAGCCGCAGGTGAAGACCGGATTGAGCGAGGTCATAGGCTCTTGAAAAATCATGGAGATTTCGTTGCCTCGGAATTTGCGCATTTCGCTTTCGGAGATTTTGGTCAGGTCCACCACCGTTCCATCGTTTTGATGAAAGAGTATTTCGCCCGAAGCAATTCTTCCCGGCGGGTCGGGAATCAACCGCATGATGGAAAGCGAGGTGACGGATTTGCCCGAGCCGGATTCTCCCACAATACCAATGGTTTCTCCACGGTTTAGCGTGAAGCTGACATCGTTGACAGCTTTGGTAATTCCATCGTCGGTTTTGAATTCGGTGACGAGGTTTTTAACCTCTAGTAGTATCTTTGGTTCAGACATGTTGCTTTTGATTCTGTTTGAAAGGCGGCTAAAAGTATCCTTAAATAGGAATTTTGCAAAGGTGGAATGTTATGGATGCCGCTCGGTATAGTCAAAAACATACATAAGATACCCGATGCTCGTTAATATGTATAAATCATTATTGCTGAAAAGCACTTTAGAAATATAACTTTGCGCACAAATCATTTAACCTAAATTATACATCAATGGAAAACGAAACAAAAAGCGGCAATAAAAAGATACTACCCATTATCATAGGTCTTTTGCTGCTCATCAACGGAGGAGCCATTTATCTTTTGGTAAAAGAAAATAGCAAGAACAAAGATTTAACAGAACAAAAGCAGGATCTGCAAATTGACTTCAAAGCTCTTTCGGATACGCTGGATTCAAAGAAAATGGAGTTGGAGCAGTTCAAGGGAAAGAACGCAGAACTGGATAGCATCATTACGGCGAACCAAGCGGAAATAGATAACCAGAAGAAACAAATTACTTCACTGTTTGCCAAGGGAAAAATGAGCAGCAAAGAGTTGGCAACAGCTAAGGAGATGATTAAGCAATATGAAGTAGCCATAGCTGATATGCAAAAGAAAGTGGAAGAGCTGACCCAGCAAAATCAAGAACTGACCACAGCGAATCAACAGCTCAGTACAGACCTCCACAGCGAAAAGCAAGCCACCGCGCAATTGAACGAACAGAATCAAGGCTTGAGCAAAAAGGTAACCTTAGGTTCTCTTCTTCAACTGCACAATATGGAAGTGGTAGGTATTTCTAAAAAGAAAAGTGGAAAAGAGGTAACCGAAAAGAAAGTGAAGAATGTAGAAAGTCTTCGCATCAGTTTTGAAACCGGCGATAATAAATTGTTGGATCCGGGAAATGTCAGTTTGTATCTCCGTATCATTAATCCAAGAGGAGAAACCATCTCAATTGCTGACCAAGGTTCGGGAACTGTTCAATCTACTGATGGCGGATTGATACAGTACACCAAAAAGGCTGATATTGACTGGAATCAATCCAACAAGAAGATTATCGTGACTTGGAGCCAGAATATTACGGATGCAGGTACCTATAAAGTACAAGTCTATCAAAGCGGATATAAGGTAGGCGATGGGGAGGTGACCTTGAAATAAATTTTAAGTTCTTTTTAAAAAGCTCCGACGATTGTCTTCGTTCGGAGCTTTTTTTATTGTTGCAACCATTCTCCACGTTTGCTAATTTCCTATTTTCATACTCAATGAGGCTAATTGTTTTTCTTTTCTCTTCTCTCCTTTTCTCTTCTTCTTCTTATGCTTTTATCCTCAAAGGAACAGTATATGGTGAAAACAATAAAGGGCTGGCTTATACGAACATTTATGTCAAAGGAACCTCCAACGGCACTTCGGCCAATTCGCAAGGTAGGTATCAACTTGATTTGCCAGCAGGAGATTACGAGATAGTCTTCCAGCATCTGGGCTATAAGCAACAGATTGAAAACGTGTCAGTTTCGGCCAATGTAGAATTGAATGTAGTGCTGACCTTGCTGGAGTTTCAAATCCGTGATGTAGTAATCAATGCCAGTGAGGATCAGGCAATTGCTGTCATCCAAAAGGCGATTGAAAAAAGAAAATATTTTCTAAGCGTGGTGGAGAGTTATTCCTGCGATGCTTATGTAAAAGGATTGCAGCGAATCACCGAAGCGCCAGACAGAATTCTTGGAAGAAGAATCAACCGAAGTGGAACGCTGACCGGGCCGAATAATTCGGGAGTACTTTATCTCAGTGAATCACAGTCGAGGCTTTATTACATGAAACCGAATAAGTTTCGTGAGGTTGTTTATTCCTCCAAGGTAAGCGGTGCCGCCAGCGGGTTTACATTTAATTCTGCTCAAAATTTTTATTTCAATTTTTATGAACGCAGTATTTCCATTCCGTTTATCGCTCAGCGTCCGTTTATTTCTCCCTTATCCGAAACCGCTTTCTTCTATTATAACTACCGGATGTTGGGTGCTTATCAGGAAGGAGACCGGCTCATCAATAAAATCCTAGTAACCCCTAAACGGAAAAATGACCCCTGCTTTAATGGTGTTCTAAGTATTGTGGAGGATAACTGGAACATTCATTCGCTTGAACTTTATCTTACTAAACGCAACGGTATTCAGTACATTGATACCCTCAAAGTGACTCAATACTTTATTCCCATAAAGAATGATATCTGGCTCCCCTCGCAACAACGGTATGATGCCAATGGAGGTATTCTGGGTGTGAAAGGAGATGGTTATTATCTCGGTATTTTCAAAAATTATATCGTTAATGACATAATAGCAATGGAACCCACGGTGGCGAAGAAGGATACTTTATCTCCTGTCAAAAAATCAAAGAAGACCTTGGCCAAGCGAGAAAAGAAGGTGGAGAAAGAAATTTTCTCTGCCGAAGTTCTTAAAGTGGAGCAAGGAGCCAACAAACGTACAGAACAATATTGGGATAGCATCCGACCCGTGCCTTTGACTGAATTAGAAGTGGGTGACTATAAACTTAAAGACAGTATTCAAGTCATCCGGGATTCTAAAGAGTTCAAAGATTCATCCGATCGGCGGGCAAATGTTCCAGGCGTACTTTCCATACTGACCGGATATACTTTTCGACGGCAGAACCAAAAGATTTCCATCACCGTTCCTTCACCGCTTACTTGGAACAACTATAACACGGTGGAAGGTTACAACCTACATATCAACCTGACCATTCGGAAAGAATTTAATAGTCAACGTTCTCTTTCCTTTGAACCTTTCTTTCGATACGGCTTTGCTAATAGGCAGTTTAATTCCAAGTTGGCTATCGTTTATAAGAATAGTCAAAAGAACTCGGAATACTTTACGCTGAGTGGTGGTCGCTATATCAGTCAGTTTAACGATTTGCAGCCCCAACAAGAGTTAGACAATACAGAACAATCGCTTTTGCTTGGCTTTAACTTCATGAAGATTTACCAGCAATACTTTCTCAAGTTTGACTATACCCGTGAACTCTTTAATGGCTTAGATGGAAATTTTTCTTTGCTGTATGCACGACGTCAGCCGCTTGAAAATATGAGTCATTATACCTTTTTTTCAAAAAACAAATTGAAATACAGCGCAAACGGTGTTGACCTTCCCGATCTTATCGGCCAGGAAGGAAATATCCCGCCCAACAATATTTTCCGTCTGGATATTCAACTTCATCTGACTTTTGGCCGAAAGTATATTACTCGTCCCGACTCCAGATTCAGAATTGATAATTCCAAATATCCCGAACTATATCTCACATGGCGAAAGGCGATCCCCATCAAAGGATTTAGTGATCAAAACTTCGACATGCTTGAGATTCAGATGCGTGGTGAAATTCCGATGAAACTTCTTGGCACCACACATTATCAGCTTGGAGGTGGCGGATTTCCCAATACCAGGTCCATTACTTATGCTGACTACCATCATTTTTATGGGAACTTCATTACCTATGGAAAAACAGACCTCCTTGGCTTTTACCTTATCCGTTATTATCGGCATAGCACCTCGAAATACTTTACAGAGGCGCATATTGAACATCATTTTGGCGGATTCTTCTTCAACAAAATTCCTGGCATTCGCACGTTGAAGTTAGGCGAAGTAGTAGGGTTTCATTTTCTCTACAGTCCCACCCGAGGCGCTTACTATCAATTAGATGCCGGGATTGACAATATCTTTAAAATCATGCGCGTAGATTTTGTGGCGGGGTGGGGGCAAACTGTACACAACATTGGAGGACGAGTCGCTTTTTTATTAAATGTCTTGAACTAAAAAGCTATAAGCCGCCAATAGTTTATCCTTCTACTATTGCTTATCAGTTGTATAAAAGCCCCCATCACGTAGGGTATCCAAAATGCCATAATAAATATATCTTTGCCTGCAATAAAAATCATCAATATGCAAAAAGGTAAGGTAAAATTCTACAATCGGGTAAAACGTTTCGGCTTTATCGTTGACAACGAAACCCTAAAGGAGTACTTCGTTCACTCATCCGGTCTGATAGATGAAATCAAAGAGGGTGATGAAGTTGAATTTGAAATCGAGGAAGGTAAAAAGGGATTAAATGCGGTCAATGTAAAGACTGCCTGATTAGTCATATTTCCATACCATCATCAAACAAAAAGGCTTCGAAAATATTTTCGAAGCCTTTTTGTTTGCAGTGAAGTCCCACCAACGGAACTTCGATCACTATCTAAATACTTTTCTATCGCATCTGTACCAACTGGCGACTGAATACTTCCCCATTCACCGTCATCTTGACAATGAAAATGCCACTAAGAAATCCATAGTTCTTTGCAGTAAATACCGAAGAGTGAACACCTGTTTTTTGATTTTCATCTAGTATCCGACTAACCAGTTTTCCACTGATGTCAAACACCTCTAACTTTACCTGAGAATCTTCTATAAGATTATAGCGAATGTTCGCTTGTTCTACAAAAGGATTTGGGAATGTAGTGATGTCAATTTTAGCAGATGTCCCAACACTTCCAGTAGTGGTATTAGCAAGTTTAGATAGGTCAATATTACTATTGTCCGATTTGGTCAACTCTGTGATGCCACCGGAACATGGGAAGTTGGAATTCTCCATAAAACTTGGAGTGGCGCCAACCAGTTTAATTTGGCTTCCTACCTTTGCAAAGTTCAACTCGCCACTTTTAAAGCACCATACCATACCATTCGGACGAATAGCGCTTTTTACTTCCTTTTCTGCAAAGTGAAATTTGTTGCCCACTATCATGCCTTCAATTTTCATGTCGGCATAATCACCGGCAGTATTGATAATGGTAGTAGTTCCAGTCACCCGATCACCTTCTTGTTTCAAATCAAATTCATACACAAATTCTTCGATGATACTTTTTCGATCCCAAGAAAGTTGACTGCGCTTACCCACCCATTTTCCTGATACATCAATTTGTGAAACCTGAGCAGTGTTCAACACCTCCGGTTTGGAATCCTGTGCGGTAATCAGTTGGCTGGAGAAAAGAAAAATAGAGAAAAATAAAATGGCTGCTGTTTTCATAAGACTGCTGTTTTAGTTTTAAAAAGTAATTCTTGAATGTTTAATACAAACTTACAGCCGAAAGGTAAGAAGAAATTGGGCAAAACAAGAGTTGTCCTGTTAAAAACTTTTAACGTCAAAATTTCTATAGACACCCTCAATTGGAAATAGGGTCGCAGTAAATGAATTCAACAAATCAATTAGAACCAGCACGATATTTCAAATCATCCATGAATGACTGCTCCAGCCCCAAAGCGCGCGGTAGCAATATTCGGTCTTCGACCATAGAATGTACAGCCAAATCCTTTTCAAAAGTTTCCAACTGGCTCAGCAAAATACGATATGGAGTTTGATTCGTTACCGGAGGACGACACTTTAACATGGTTCCTCTAACCTGAGTCAAGTCTTGTTCCATATCGTGATGGCTTTCAAGGAAGTGCTGGAGCGAATAGCTTTGTGTCTTTTTATAGAAAGTATAAATATCCGAAACGGGTTTATCCGTTTGGCAGAGATATTGAATATAGGGAATCAATTGTTTTTCTTCCAGTGCTATATGCTCCACTAAATCGTGTTTATAGCTTTGATAAAATTGGGTGAGGACGGTTAAAAGCGGATGTCCCCCAGAATAATTTTCAAGTAATAGGTGAATGCTTTGTTCTATCTCCGGCAATTTCTTTGACAGATAAAACTGATGGGTGCGCTGGATATAGTCCATGATGACCGGAATAGGGAAGTCTTGAAACTTATCTTCCGAAAAACTGCTTGGGTCTTCAAACAAATCAAGAAGTGCCAGCACTAAATCTCCCTGAATACCTGCACGTTGCAAATCTTCATAACCGTTTATTGCGTGAAACGCTCCTTTGTCGGCGTAACGCTGTAATATTTGCTGAATGTGGTCCGTTATATCCATAATCTTCCTTTTTTGCTGATTAACTACTTTGCAAAAGTGCCAAATACCAGAAATATTTTTGAATGATTTTCAACAGGTTCACATGAATCCCAAAATCAGAGGGTGGTAATGTGCGCGGTAGAGGGCTCGAACCTCTGACCCTCTCCACGTCAAGGAGATACTCTACCAACTGAGCTAACCGCGCCGAAGGTTGCAAATATAACAGACCGAAGGAAATAGCCTTTACCATTCTTTTCCATAGCTTTATATTTTCGTCGCTATGTGGAAGTTCCTCTTCGGTATTTTATTCGTCCTTGGTTTATTCTGTCTAGCCGGTGCTTACAAAATATTCTATGCACCCAACATAAACGCCGAACGACGGATTGCCATAAAAATTCCTACCGGTTCTACCTATCAGGAGGTGATGAACATTCTACACAAACACAGCGTCTTAAAAAACGAATGGACTTTTGAAATAGTCAGCAGATGGAAGTATCTGGATCAAAACATAAAACCCGGTTACTATGTACTGACGCGCGGCATGGATAATCGCCTAATTGTAAACACCCTCCGCATGGGATGGCAAACACCCGTCACGCTCGTGATTTATAACGTCCGCACTAAAGAAGAATTTTCCGGTCTGGTCGGGCACACCCTCGAAATAGATTCTAACAAGCTGCTTGCTAAATTGAACGATGAAACCTTCTGCAAAACTTACGAACGAGACACCAACAACATCCTTTCGCGATTCATCTTGGACAACTACGAATTCTACTGGAATACTTCACTTGAAAAATTCATGCAAAAGACCGAGACTGCCTATCACCGGTTCTGGGATGAAGAACGCATGAGCCAGGCAAATGCTCTTCATCTGTCTCCTACCCAAATAGTTATTCTGGCTTCTATCGTAGAGAAGGAAGTCATCTTTGATAAAGAACTCTCCATCGTTGCGGGGGTTTACCTGAACCGTCTGCGCATCGGTATGCCTCTGCAGGCCGACCCTACTTTAGTCTTTGCCCGTCGAGACTTCAAAGCCCAAAGAGTGAACGCTACGCACCGCGCGGTTGATTCCCCCTATAACACTTATAAAAACCGTGGACTGCCACCCGGACCTATCTGCCTTCCTCGGAAAAAATCTATTGATGCCGTATTGAATGCTGAAAAACATCCCTACCTCTATTTCTGTGCCAACCCCGACATGAGCGGTAATTCTATCTTCTCTAAAACCCTAACAGAGCAAAATAAGATTGCTCGTCAATACCGCAAGACTTTAGACAAGATGAATATTCATTAGTGCGTCAAACTTTCCAATCTTTAAAAGGCCCCGAAAGACTATCCTTCACTTCTTGATATAATAACCCTTCAACGTCATTCCCTTATTGGTCAAGGTCAGTAGGCCGTTGACTATATCTTTGGCAATTTGCAGATACCATTTGCCATCAATATTTTTCCTCAGCCTTTCATCCGAAGATGTTTCTGTGTGCATTTTTTCCTCCGTACTACCGGTAGAAACTTTCATCCGCGAAATACTGATACCGGTGCTCTTGAAATCGTGCAGCCTAAATCCTCTTTCAGTCACTACTCTGCTTAAAGTTTTGCGTGTGTAATAGGACAGATGTTCCGGATAGCCGATAATGTTGTATTGCTCCCCGGTCTGATAACGGAGCATCGAATCAAAGTTCGGCGTGGTGCAATAAAACAATCCCCCCGGTCGAAGCAATTGATGGATATTCGTCAGTTCCGGTACCGGATTATTAATATGCTCCATCACCTCGAAGGAGGTCACAATATCAAAATCATGTTCCGCAAAATCCGTAGGATTCAGCACTCCTTCTTTCATATCAATTCCTTTGGCACGACACCGTTCAATAGCCTTGGCTGAATACTCCGTTCCATAAACTTTCCATCCTCTTTCTTTCGCCGCATCGAGAAAGAAACCCATGCCACAACCTACATCCAGAATTTTATTGCTTTTCCGAAATGGTTCCAACTCATCCAACAAAGCATGATAACTTTTCACCGTGATAGGCGACAAATAATAATCACCCCCATAAGAATAAGTACTGTAATGCGCCCCCAGCTCATCCAACGTCGGAATGCGACGCATAAAAACAAAACCACAGTCGCCACACTTCACCATATCGTGGCGCTCATAACCCACCAAGGGCTTCAACTTGGAACTATTACATAGATAACATTGCTCGTGATACTGCTGCATGGAACAAATATAGAACTAGTTCACAGTTGACGGTTGCCAGTTAGCGGCGAACTACCAGCCGTCAATTGTTTCATAGCCTCCCAAACCACCACACCCACACTCACCGCCACATTCAAAGAATGCTTTGTGCCCCATTGCGGAATCTCCAACACCATATCCGAACTACTGACCAGCTCCTGCCCTACTCCATCCACTTCATTGCCAAAAACAAAAACATATTTTCTATCGCCCTGCGCAACAAACTCATGCAACATCACCGCCCTTTCCGCCTGCTCCACCGCCACGATTGTATAGCCTTCTTCCCGCAACAAAACCAGCGCCTCCATCGCCGAAACAAAATGTTTCCATACCACCGTTTCCGTTGCCCCCAGCGCTGTTTTATGAATATCACGGTGAGGCGGACAACCGGTAATGCCGCACAGATAAATGGCCTCGAGCCTAAACGCATCCGCCGTGCGAAAAATAGAACCCACGTTCAAATGACTCCGAACATTATCCAGCAACAACACCACCGGCGCCTTGTCGCTGGTCTTAAACTCATCGGCATTCAATCTCGCCAATTCTTCATTCAACAGTTTTCGCATGGCGCAAGATTAAAGAAGAAAAACAATCAGCCCCCTCTTATCCCTGCCGCAGTGTAGAGACGCAATATTTTGCGTCTATTGTTCGGATGGAATACAGACGCAAAATTTTGCGTCTCTACGTATTATCCGGTTCTATGTCTATGTTGGTCACCAATTTCTTGTGTGCCTCGATGACAATATTTTTCGTAGCAGTTTTATGATGTTCCTTCGTGGCAATCAGCGAATCGTTACCGGTAGGCACCCCGTCAACGAAGACGAAGGTACCGGTGCTGTCGGTCACGCTCACCAAATCTACATTGGCCAGTTTCACCTCTACACCTTCTTCCGGTACACCGGTTACTAAATTCTTCACCACACCGGTTATCTTAAATTCATCGCCCTCTTGAATATTGTTGTACGGACCGGGCAATAAATATTCGTGTCGCTTGGCATAGTCGTCTTTATAAAGCGTTTTGCTGGCGCGACTGATGACCTGCAACACCATCCATAAATCATTGTAAACACCAATGCGCGCCTGTGTTTTTGTAGGCCGCTCTCTGATGGCTTTGTTCTGCGCCGTGTTGGCCAGATTAAAAGCGGTGAGCGCCAAAGTCGAATCGGACACGACACCAGCCGGAATATTGACCGCCGCCAGTTCCACACTGTATTTTCCGAGCGCGGCGATGAAGGCAGTCATAAACTCATTGACCTTGCTCTGCTGCGTATCCATGATTTTATAATCATCGTTTCCGAACTCGTTCCACACCGATTTTTTATTCGGGAAAGCCTTTTCGATAAAATATTTTACGTTTTGATATTGCGCCTTGCATTCATCCCAGCGGGTTTGCATTTCTTCGGTCAACTGTTGAATCTGGTCTTGCACCGTTTCGTCGGTTTCGATGTTCATGGCCGCCGTAAGTTTGGTCTGAAAATCTGTTTCAAAACTGCCGCCAAAATCAGCGTCGAAGCTGATAAAATCTGCCGTGTCGTCAACAAATAATTCGTGCATCACTTGCGCATCTTCCACCATTCGCGAGTCTTTGATGCCGCCATAAAGTCTATTTACCTGTGTCGTTCCCATGTTTTGTTCGTTTATCTCTATTAATACGAAGCAAATATAAGGAAGGTTTCTTTGATTATCTAGATTATTATCAAATTTTATTGACAATTTAATAAATCAGATAGGCAATATGCAAAACTATGGTCTATATATAGTATAGTATGATGGCAATATGCTACACTATATACTATATATAAGTAAATAGGAAGGCAATTTATGTAAATGTGTACACAATTTGTCAGACTGTCTTAATCAATTCAGACAAAGGGTGTAGATTGTCCATTAAATTGAGTGGTCATTTTGTCAAATTGGTAGTATTTTTCTAAAATAAGCATATTGAAACTACAAAAATCTTTGAGACTTTTGTTTTTGACTTTATTTCGCGCAGAGGGCGCAGAGGAGCTGGGAACACAGAGAAAAATGCAGTTAAAAGATTCGAGGCTCTGCATCTC